>DASRMG010000143.1:0-13590 GCA_035648035.1 Desulfosporosinus sp.
TTTTCTTCACGTACCAAACGAACTATATCTGCCTTGAATTCTTTATCATACCGTTTCCCGTTGTTTGACATAATTTTCGCCCCCCACAGGTTTAGTTTACACTAACTTCCCTGTGTCCGGCGAATCGGGTATACGTCATAATGCTAGGTATTAAGTATTTGTTTTTCAAATATATACCACCTTTCACTTTTGTATACGTCGCTACATCCGACAACTGCGTAACAGCATATGGATAATGGGAACCTATAATAAGCAGGATATCCTACCCTTAATAAAGATGTTATGAATTAACTAACCAATTTTCTATTTGCAATAATTTCCATAAGTTAATAATTATTATAGGTAACACGATAACTCCAACATAAAACTGAATTGGTCCGACAGATACCCATCTATGGACTCCTTCTATTCCTGAACTAATAAAAGTTAGAAATAGAAGTATTACTGCTATTAGAATAGTAACAATACTTCTATTTGTTTTAATCTTAAATTCTGTTGATAATATAAAATATGAAATTACCCCTGCGATAACTATATATAAAATATTTTGTCCATAAATACTGATCGGAACTTTATTATAGTACATTGCTATTACCCCAATAATTACTGATGGTACAGCCATCAATAACGGTATAAAATTCACTAAGCTCAATCTTTTCAATTTGACGCACCTTTTTCATTAAATGATTTGATACCTTATCTTCATAATACTTTCCTGCCTTAGCCATCATTTACCTTTATTTTGCTAAATATTGAGTCCTAAATAACAGTTACGACAATATAACCAGCAGCTCCTTGTGATTGCTGGTTATATTGTCTGTTGTTCTGTTCAGTAGAAATGGGTTAACAAAAGAGCACACCATCATATGCCTTGGATTTTGGCAAATCATGGTGTGCTCTTACTCCTGTTGCATTAATCCTCGAATCAGAAATAATCAAGATATTTATTACCATATTGTTCCATTTGTTTCCTCCTCTGCATATTATGCGATATACCTTAACAAAAGGAGGAAAAGCAAATGGCATATGGTAAAGAAAACTGCTGTTGTGAAGAACACGGAAAAGGCATCGGTTCAGGAATGGCTGCAATCGTAGTAATAATTCTTCTTCTGATCGCTATGGGAATCGTATTCTAAATTAAAGGAGGAACTTCTTATGTATGGAATGACTGGAGTAGGTCGCGGCGTTGGTGTAGGAGTTATTGCTGTAGCAATTTTGATTCTTATCGCTTTAGGTCTGATCTTCTAAATATAAATTCTTATAACCTGGCTATCATCTTTAATAAAGGTGATAGCCTTTTTGGTTAAAATTAACCTCTTTTACTAATTTCATGGGTTATCAAGGATTTTGAAATAACCATCGCTTCTATTATGTTCTTAACGCGGGTGTGATTAGAGGTACCCTCCACCAATTTCAGCTGTGCTTTTTCAGATTTGCTGATCACTGAAGAAACGGGTGGTAGCGCTTCTAACAAATCTTCTTTTGTATATTTGTCGATAATATTTTCATCTGTTATTAATGATTTTGAAATATACAACGCTTTGATTCTGTTCTTAAGAAGTGTGTGCTGAGAGGTCCCCTGTGCAAATTTAGGCTGTATTTTCTCACATTTGCTGATCGTTGAAGCTACAACTCGCAGCGCTTCTAACAATTCTTCTGTTACATATTTGTCCATAACATCCACCTCAAATTCCTAGTGATCAATTCACCTCAACTTCGCTGATGACTGTTTCTACTTTTTCCCCCTTTTCCTTCAAAAACATGGTAGCCACTAGGCCAATCATTGCAATAATCGCCACAACGGTGAACATATGCATATATCCGGTATTCATCGTCGACTGAAAGACATTTTCAATCGGTAATCGCATGGCTTCAATGCCGTTTAAGGCCTGCGGAGGAAGGAATTGTGCCAGAATTTCCTTGAGCTGATCCACGATCGATGTAACATCTGCATTTTGCAAGGCAGAAAACTGTTTACCTATCGCTGCATTTCCACCAACATTCGCTGGCATTGCCATACCCCCTTGCGCCAAAACACTATTCATGTTTGGTTGCAAATCCTTGGCTGAATTTACGACAAACCCGATTAGGAGCCCTGGTGATATGGTCGCTCCCATTGAACGTATCAGAGACATGGTCGCCAATCCTGTCGCTGCTTCATTCTCAGGAACAGTCTGCAAGACAAGGTAATTGAGGGGCGCCCCCAAAGTAAATCCCACACCAAAACCCATGAATGCCAAGCCTACCAATATATTAATAAAATTCATGTTATTAGTCGCTACATAACCTAAATATAGAGTTCCCAGGATTGTAAAGGCGAAACCCATCAACATGACAAAACGTGTACCCTTCGTATCCAACAACTTCCCACTTAAAGGGGCAGATATACCTGAGAAAGCCGCCAGGAAGGTTATTAAATATCCGCCTGTACCTGGTTTTATTTTCAGAACATTTTCAGCAAACTGAGGAACAAAAACCATACCCATCATGCCGATACCTACAATAAACGCCAAAATAAATATGATGAGCATTTGCCTGTTTTTGAAATATTTCAGGTTTAACACTGGATCGATGGCTCTGCTCTCAACCCTGATCAAAACAGGAATTAAAACTGCAAATATTAAGAGATAGGGATAAACATTAATATCTCGCAGGCTGTCTGTAAAATGGAAGAAATCCAAATTCGTTAAGCCATATAAAAAGCTTCCTATGACTCCAGCAATAATGACTGAACCGCCTATATCCATGGGTTTTCTTGTACTTACCTTCGTGTTTTGCATTTTAATACTTAATAGAAGAATTCCGATACTTACAGGTACGTTAATAAAGAAGATGAAACCCCAATTCGTCGTTCCAGCAAAATTCAAGATTGCGCTCCCTAAAGTAGGCCCGATAATGGTCGCCACCCCATACACTGCACCGACAAGCCCCAAGGCCATACCTCTTTTTTCTTTCGGAAAACTTAAGCCTATCACTGTATTAGCAATGGGCATAATGCCACCCGCACCAATAGCCTGAATCACACGCGCCATTAAAAACAGGCTGAAACTTCCGTAAAAATTAGTCAAGCCACACAACAGTGACCCCACACCAAATACAGCAATACTTAAAGTGTAAACCACCTTATGACCGTAAATATCCGATAATTTACTCACAATTAACATAGATATTGTATAACTCAGCGTGTAGATAGTGATCATCCAAATTCCAATCGATCGCTCAATGCCAAACCCATTTTCAATAATTTCCCTTGCTGGTGATACAATGCCGCTGTCGATTGCTCCCATAAATATACCGAGCAAAAACAAAACCAGTATAAACGTGTTCGATGGCTTCTTCATATATACTTTCCCCCTCTATTATGAACACTGTTCATTTCTGTTCAAAAAAATAGTTTATCGTTTAAGTAGTGCTCTAAGAATTTTTTCGAACGAATTATAGTCAAATTGCTTAATTTGGGCCATCATTAAGAAATTAGATATAATAAATTTTGAAATCTCGTAAGTAGTGACTTCAAAGCTTATTAGATCATAACCCATAATATTCTCTTGCTCAATAATCCCTTCCATCTTGAGAATCAGCTTTTCGGTGAAATCCTCTTTTCTTTTGAATCCCGCCTTAGAATGTTGATAGTGAGGTTCCCTATTCATTTGTAGCCACGTTTCCAGAAAAATGTTTAGAAATATTTCTAATTGTTCATATATCTTCCGGAGCTTTGGAAACAAATCAAGGGTCTCTTCATCAATATTTTCCATCACTTCATAGTATTCTTCCCAATAATCCGCCATTAACTGCGCCAGCAAATGGTCTTTAGTCGGAAAATAATTATAAATCGTCCCTACGGCAAAGCTGCATTCTTTGGCAACTGCTCTCATGTTCAACCCTTTAAAGCCAACGTTTACTATAATAATCTTTGCTTGCCTTAATATCTCTTGTCTGGGATCTTCAATGAGTTTGGGCAAATAAATCACCTACTCTTATTTGAACGTAGTTCATTTATATTGTATATCATGTAGGAACAAAATGTAATGCCCCAAGGCTACAAACCTTGAACGTTGCACCAGCCCTGCCAAACCCTAGGACCATTGATCGTGATAATGAGCACCAGCATCCTTCACAAGAAGGATGCTGGTGCTCTTCTTTATTGAGTGACAATTAAAGACTATAGTTGTCACTTATTAATTCAAAGCGAGGCTTCAACAGGATATGTGCTGACCACAATATCACACCTCGGTATTTTTTTCGAAATCAATTCCTTGATTTCACGAACTATAATATGGACCGCTTTTTGGCTTTGATTTGGGTCAATACCGACATTTATATCGATATACTGAACTGCCCCTGAAGGTCTAATTCTAATTTCTGTGATCTGAAGAACACTTGGTATCTTTCTGATTTCCTTCTCAATCAGTTCCTTCGTGCCTTCTGGTGCAGTATCCAACAAAACATCAATAGTCTCCTTCGCAAGCTTAACGCTTACCTTAATAACAAGCAACGCAACTCCCAAAGCCGCTATTGGGTCAGCGTACTTCAAAACAGGTATGTTGAAGTAATCACCGAACCATACACACACTAAGCCCATAATAACGACTGATGAGCTCCATACATCACTGCTGAAATGAAGTGCATTCGCTTCCAATGCCTGGCTTCCATGTTCCTTGGCTGCCTTCTTCAAAACTCTTACCCTTGAAACATCAACAATGATTGAGATAATCATCGTTAATACACCCCATTGAATTCCAATCAATTCCACATTTTTGCCGAAAAACAGTTTCTCCATTGTTTCATAAACCCACAGGTTATGAAGAGTAAAACCGTTTCAATCAGTGCCGAAAAGCTTTCAATCTTACCATGCCCGTAATGGTGCTTGGAATCTGCGGGTTGGTCGGAAAATTTTACTGCAAAAAACGTTATCACTGCAGCACACAAATCCAAAGCTGAATGCAGTGCCTCGGATAAAATACCTAAGCTGCCTGTAAAAATGCCCACTACAATTTTCAATGATGTAAGGAAAATTGCCGCAAAAATAGAACTCAACGCGGCCTTTTGTTTATTAATCGCCATACTTTGACCCACTCCTATTAACATACTGAATGAACCGATTCCTTTCTATAGGGCCATCAATGGTAACAAATCAGTGTGCCGTGCTTGTATTTACTCCCATGGAAGTAGAAACACAAGAAAGAAAACAGGTCGAGAATAGACACTTTAAAAAAGTCCAGATTGAGTAAAGCTATGAGAATATTGACTGATACAACCCTATTCAATGTTATTTTTGGCAACCTAAAAAATTTAAATAAAAATGTCCTTATTTTCTTGAGTTTCTTTTTCAAATTAGTTACTAGACTGTAATTTTTTGGTCTAAGTTTGAACAGGTTCTCCTGATTATGATGCTCATATGTCTCAAATGAACCATGAGGCATATATACAGACAGCAAAGAAAATAATAAGAACCCTATTATAATCATTAATTTGTTTTTTCCTATAATGCAAATGCAGCATAAATTCAAAAATATCACCTCTAATTTATAAAATGCCTGTGGGACTATAATTTATTAGAATTATAGTCCCACAGGCATTTTTACCCGCTGCCAGCTCTTACGCTAGCCCAGCCCACACACTCCAAGAAGTGTATCGCCTGCTCTATTTGCATAATGTATAATTGCAATCATTTTTATTACTATATGTTAAAGCAATTAGTTTGTCAACGCTCTTTCAATATTCTAACAATCTTACCCGCATCAATATAGGAAACAGTAATTTTCTCGCGGCTAAAGCAGTGGTGGCATTCACCACCCCATCTAATTTTATTCATCTCCTACTCATTTAATCCCTATTATGCGGACCTAATTGTCATATGACCTGTGCAACGACACCCTTAACTTTTTATAGTAGGGGGCCAGATAATTCAAAATATATGCCTTGTTTTTTATAGATTGCCATAACGTGTGGTTAATAGGTGAATGAAATGATTCATGAAATTGTCCATGTAATGTTCGCCCCCCTTCTTTAGATACTTAGGTTGTCAGCCGCTGCTTTCATTAAGTCATTCGTCAGTGTTTATTCTTTTTCGAGGGGTAGTTTGCCTAATTGCAAGTCTTTATATATTATGATGATCCGAGACAGTGCAGGTGACCACGTGTTTAAGTACACGGAAGTCTATATAAAGAAAAGCCCAGCCAATTTCACGGCTGGAGCTTTTCCTTGGTTTAGATCCCTATCCCTATAAGCCACTACATAACCAAATCTTTCTGTGGATTTTTCTTATATTATTTGATACCTTGGAAATTATAAGTTTTCAATCTAAAATCCTTATGCGATAAGACATGATCCATCCTTTAATTGATCTTTTACTTGATCACCTAACGCTACTACACATGATCCGTCCTTTAATTGATCTTTTACTTGATCACCTAACGCTACTACACATGATCCATCTTTTAATTGATCTTTTACTTGATCACCTAACGCTACTACACATGATCCATCTTTTACTTGATCACCTAACGCTACTACACATGATCCATCTTTTAATTGATCTTTTACTTGATCACCTAACGCTACTACACATGATCCATCCTTTAATTGATCTTTATCACCAGACCCAGCTCTATTCCCGGCAGCAAACACTGAATTAGCAGACACCAACATTGATCCAATTAACACGGCAGTAATAATAGATTTTTTCATTTTCTTCCTCCTTATATTTAATTACATTTTTGTCTTTCGACACTTCAATTAGATACTTATGTGCCCCCACTGTTTTCATTAAGTTATTCGTGAGTGTATGTCCTTTTTTGGGACGGCACGCGTTAGGCTAAGCGTATTAACAACGGCACGCGTTAGGCTAAGCGTATTAACAACGCCACCCTCTAGAAACGACAAGATCTAAGACATTGGTAGAAATAATCCATGTAACAACGCATGTAACCAACACCACCCTTCTCTATGATATTTATGTTGTCCCCACCGCTCCCCTGTCTTCATTATGTTATTCGTGAGTGATGTTCTTATTTGGGACGGCACTCCTTAGGCTAAGCGTATTAATAACGCCAACCTCTAGAAACGACAAGATCTGAGGCATTGATAGAAATAATCCATGTAACAACGCATGTAACGACACCACCCTTCTTTAAGATACTTATGTTGTCCCCACCGCTCCCCTGGTTTCATTAAGTCATTCGTCAGTGTATGTTCTTTTTCGGGGGGTAGTTTCATAATTATGAATATTTCTTTATTTTGGCCCATAGGACTGTGCTTTTAATCGATGTTAACTTATAAGGAGAAGGCGAGCGAATTGCTGGCCTTCTCCTTATAAATAATCTTTTCTAATTCATCCCTGTATTCTGGGGTTCAGAATATCTATCTATCACTTGCCCCCCCCCGCCTGAGCCATCCCTTGCACCATTCCCGGAACCATCCCCGGTACCATCCCCGGTGCCACTCCCCGAACCATCCCCGGAACCATCCCCGGTACCATCCCCGGTACCATCCCCGGTACCACTCCTCGAACCATCCCCTAAACCATCCCCGGTGCCATTTGAGGGACCTTTATTTTCTGGACTATTTTTACCAGCTGCCCCTTCCTGGGTATCAGGGGAGCCGTCTTTCCTGTTCCGGGCTTTCACTTCGTAACATTCTTCAGGGAAAAGGCTAGATGCACTAACCTTCGCATCCGCCAGAGCTTTTTGTGCATCGTTACGGACGCTATCCGCTTGAACGGCTATACCGTTCTCTTCACATTGATTATAAATCAAATAACTGTTAACCGTCATTCCCAGTTGTTTGGCTTGCCGCTGGATCTTTTGGTTCCCTTGACTGACAACCACACTTCCGTATATGTTCCTGCGAGTCATTTCATCACGAATTGAGTGTCGAAGTTTCTCAGTATTAATTAGTGTCGTTCCCCACTGATTTATAGGTACAATAGTAGCTAAGATCAGGTTTTCAGTTTCGTTGAGCGTTCCTTTATGATTAGCGTTTTCCAAGATTAAATCAACCGCCTGGTAGGCATCTAATCCTTCTATGGATATTCCCTCCACGAGACTTGAACCACCATTGACATCTTGTGCTTTAATAACCTTACCGTCTTTGTTGATCAATAATTCAATGCCTTTATTGATATCTAGAGCGACCGAAGCGACGGCCATATTCGGAATGAATAAGTAAAAGACACTAATACTTAGAACCAGGAACAAAACTGCTGCAGTGGAAGCATACTTCATGACGGACTTACGAAACAAAGATAATTGCCTAGGTTTTATAGGCACCTCAATAACCTGGCCGACTATAGGTAGGACTTTAGGCGTGGGAATTTCTAGAAAGACCCCTTTCGTGAAGATGACAGTAACCTTTGGCGAGGTTCGCATCACAATCCCTTTGGTTTTCTTCATTACTGCAGCACCTTCCCTTCCGGCTCTTCTGGTATCTCCATGAAAACTTTCAGCGGATAAAAATCCGGGTTAGATAGTATGAGGGCAAGCGCGATGAGATATTTTCGGCTCTTTTCGATCACTCTGCGTTTTAAGCCGGTCAGTAATTGTAATTGCTTGATGGGTAAAAGTTTATGGGTTTGAAGATGTTCCATTAGCTCAGGCATTTCACTTAATACCATGGCGACGTTCGTAAGGGTTCGCTTGCTGTCACTGTGCTTGGGGGAGAATTTGACTAAATCATCTAATGTGACGTTATAGTCGCATAGCACCCGCACATAGTTTTCAACGACTTGTGTAAGGACCTCTTGGTTCTCGTTTTCTTGATATTGAGCTAGTGAGGTATCGGCAGCGTAGCCGCTCAGCTCTTCATCGTCATCTTCTAGGTTCATTGGAGAAAGGGACAGATGCTGATGTTTGCCTTCTTGGCGAAAATAATCGACTAATCTTCGGCGGATCACCATTTGAACGAAACTGTGAAACGAAGCGCCTCCATGAGGGTCGAAAGAGTCAATCGCTTCATTAAAACCTAAAAGAGCAATGCTGAGTTCATCGTCATTTTCCCAGGATAAGTACCTACTGCAAACTTTGGAACTTACCCTAGCTATAAATGCTCTATGAGATCTTATTAGTTCCTCTCGCACCAAAGGATCACCACTCTTAGCTGATATTAGGGTATTTCTCAAAGCCTGTTCTTCCAACAAAATCACTCCACTTAATAGTCATTCGTAACACTTGAAGCAGTTTGGGGGGGTAGAAAAAAACATTCTATTGCCCGTAAGGGTTAGAATGTTATAGAACTTACCAATCAGTTGCTATTAATCGGTCTTACTCGTTACGCTTGAAGATGATACAACAGCGTATTTAGTAAATTCTACGAATCACTACGCCCCTGAGTAATACCGTAAACGGCACTGAACATACCAAATAAAATACCGGTGATTGGAAATACAATCCAGTTAATATACCATAAGTGAAAAACTAATCCACTGATGAGGAAACCACATATTGCTAACGGCCACACGATTGCAGCGACTACACCAATAATTTTAAAATTTTTAGTCTGCACTTTTGAATAGTGGTGAGTCTTCTTTAAGAGTATACTAAAGCTTTCCTTAATATTGCCAAAATATATGAAGAGGAAAACAGCCATAGCCACCATCAGTAGTAATACAACGACTCCGTAGTTTGATGCACTATCACCAAAAGCGGATGCCACGAAAATAGCCACCGGGGATAGGACACATAAACACACACCCATTATAACTGAGACCATATAAGTTGGCGAAAAAGCATTTTGTTTTTGCTCGATCATTGTTCTTACCTGCAGGGATATATCGAACCCTTCACGTAGATATTTGTACTTTTCCAACTTCATACCCGCATATATGAATAAACCAACAGCCGGTACAATCATAATAAATAGTGCAATAATGCCAAACATATCGGTGAAATCACTTGAAAGCCCTTGACCAATAATCCCCTCATCTGTGAGCGCAGTAAGGAAGATTAACATTGCCACGCCTATGATACATAAAAAAACACCAATACCTACCAATCCGCCCTCTTGCTTTTTGGCAGCAATAAAGTTATCTGCGTCTTCCTTTGTAATGGTTTGAAGCACCGGGCCTCTTTTCTCTTCAATTCCAAGCTCCTCCATTAATTCCTCGATATTGCCAAACTCTGAGATCACAATTCCAATCGCCTCATTTTCTGATTTTCCATCATTCTTAAGCTCGTTATATTTTTCTTCCATATTTAATAATAAGTCATTTTTTAATTTAATCGTTTCTGCATTTTTAGCTAGGTTGGCAAACATATTGTCCAAATAATTTTTTATAGTCTCCATTCTACTCCATCTCCTTAATAAATTTATTAATAACTTCTTTGGTTAAGTTCCACTCTTCGCACTTTTCTTTATAGTAGGCCAGGCCTGTAGCAGTGATTCTATAATAGGTTCGCCTTTTACCGAAAGTTTCATCTTTGTAGAAGGATTCTATATAATTGTTTTTCTCCAAACGATTAAACGCTGAATAGAGCGTCGTTTCTTTCATAATATACTTCTCTTGGGACAGCTTTCTGATATTCTTGGATATCTCATAACCGTAGGATTCACCGTTTTGAAGCATAAAAAGAATAATCGTATCATTATACCCTCTGATTACATCGCTACTAATCAAGTTGCCTCCTCCTTAACCTTTACTGCATCTGTCGTACTTTACCTGTCGTAGTAATTATCAGTATAGCAGAATTACTACGACAGGTAAAGTATTCTTTTAATGTTTCTTTCCTTCTTTGTATACATGATCCACGCAAAACTCGTTTCAAATGCAAGGGACGATGACATAAGCATGAGTTTGTACATATTAATCTACTATCTTTGGCACAACTTAACCCTTTGCAATGAGTTTTACTCAATAATATTCAAGCGTATCTTTTGTAGTGTTCCTTCGGTAGAAACCCTGAGGGTCCTGTCTGGGATCTTCAATGAGTTTGGGCAAATAAATCTTTAGCAGCCCATAAAAAATTCAGGCGAGTTACAAATAATCAAATTGTAACTCGCCTGAATTTCTTGAGTTTAGTTATAAGGTTGTTTAATCAAACACTTCGTTTGTCTTCTTGGCAATTCTTTCCCCAAATATTCTAGCCCTTGCTTTTTGGTCTTCATCCCCCTCTTGAATGCATACAGGACCATAATGAATGAATGGCTGTCCTTCAGCAGCACCCGACGAATAGACCAGCATTCCTTTCACCAGCAATTCCGCGATTAAAGCTAGTTCTGCCACCTCTGCTCCACCACCAACATAATTAGCGGTAGCAAAAACCGCCCCTAGTTTTCCACCAAACTTGACAGTGTTTACCGTATCCAACCATTGTTTCATTTGCCATGAATAGGTCCCAACGATCGTTGGGGACCCAAAAATAACTGTTTTTGCCTCTGTTAGGAATTCATGATCAAAGTCCTCAATAGACATACATTTTACTTCCACATTTTCAATTGTGTTTGCACCCTCTGCAATAATTTCTGCTACCTTTTTGGTATTGCCCGTTTTACTGAAATAAACGATGGCTATTTTCATATTTTTTCTCCTCCTCCGATACTTCTCACTCATTATACCTCAACTAAAAAGCTTGATATATAGATTATGTAAACATCATCTCTAGTATGTGGCATAAAGCAATCACTAAATAAAACCCATAACCATGAACTTCAGCGACTACCACTAAATAACCAAAATATATAGATAAATAAAATTTTCCTTCCTCAATTATTATCTTTGATATAAGCCTGGCAAATGAAAAAGCAACTTGGTTATTCTTAACCTTAGTATATATTGTTTATAACATATGTCAATAACTTAATTTCTGTGCCTTTCGGATGGTTTCTTGGAATTATTTTAATCTGACAACGTCATTATACCGGCTTATTGAGTAACTGGTTCAACACTAATCCTAATTTTTAATACTTCTGTCAGTATTAATCTGTTGACTTTTAATCGATATTCCTTATCTTCTATCTTTAAAATTCTTTTATCCACGACTTCTATAACTAGCTCAGAATCAATTTTTTTAACTTCCTTGCCTAATAATGAACTATATTTTTCTTTGATAATTTTTGTAAAGTATATTTTATCAATTTCATGTCCATCAAACACTAACTCAACTTCAATACCTTTAATGGTAAGACTCTTAGTATTAATATTTTTCTCAAATTTTTCAAGTACAGCAGATTTATCTTGAATCGTCTGCTCAAGATAGGCAATTCTATTATAGAATTGATCCATTCTATAACTTACAATCATACTGAAAGTTGCTACGCCCATGAGTATTCCAACGATTATACCTGCGACAAAACAGGATTTGGATTTTGAACCTTCTTTTTTTAGATGGATCATTCGTTACACATTTGGATCAGCTTAATCACCTTATATCCCATATTTGCCCCTAAAAGGGCGGTTAGAACATATATCGCTTGCTTGACAATCGATTTAAATTCACCTTCAAATATACCTTTCTCTATAGCAGAAAATGAAGAAAATGTGCCACCCAGCGTTACCGCCACCGCCCATATTTTAATAGAACTTGCTATGTCGAGCATGGCTCTAAGTGGCGGATCATTCGTTATCACAGCTCCTATTCCCCCAAAAACACTTGCGCCAATGACAACTCCAAAAGAAATAAAGAAATTATTTATCATGCTATTAAATAGAGCTGTCAATTTCATCACCACACCTTATAAGCCTCTCTATTAATAAGCTATGATCCCTGTATAGGTTTTATGAGATCGGTCTTCGTATGATAGGAACCCTTTAGGATATGCGTATTGACACCCTAACTTCTACCAACGACAAGAGCATAAGCATTGATAGCAATAATCCATGTAACGTCGCATGTAATGACACCACCTTCTTATGTTGTCCCCCCCAGGCTCAGAGTTCTTATAAGTCATTCGTCAGTGTTTGTTCTTTTTCGGGAGGTAGTTTTCATAATTGTGACTGTTATATAACTTTGACGATCCACACATTGCCATATACTTTTATCGCACCCAAGACCCATGCCAGCACTCAAATTTATCCTTTTTTAAATGTAATTTATGATGGAAAAATTTTTTAAACAACGGTTAATGGTGCTACATGGATTAACAGCAGTGAGAAATATGATATGGTAAACCTCAATATAATAAGATTAAATCAAGCGAGTGAGGGCGTTAGCACAAATGATAATTCATAATATAACCGCCCTTCCACAATAATGTGTTTTTTCTCCCGTTTGTGCTGACTGGATATAGAAAATAAAGTTACCTTTCATAAACAAAATACAATATACAAAGAAGAGAGATAAATAAATTATGAAATCACGATTTTTTTTGTACTTAGCTCTATTTTTCGGGGTGTTTGCACTATCAACTTCAGCCATTTTTGTAAAATTAGCAGATGCACCTTCCTCCATTACAGCATTCTATCGGCTATTTTTCGCAGCATTCATACTTTCACCATTTCTATTGTTTAATAAGAATAATCGACATGAGCTACTTTCATTGTCAAAAAAGCAATGGGTATTTGGATTATTATCAGGTTTATTTCTAGCAATTCATTATGTTTTATGGTTTGAATCATTAAATTACACATCGGTCGCAAGTTCAACAGTTATTGTCACC
>DASRMG010000144.1:0-18605 GCA_035648035.1 Desulfosporosinus sp.
AAATGGAGCAAACCCACAATTTCTAGCCAATTCAGTGGCCCAAAAAGCTGATCTATTAATAGCCGTCACAGCTAGTGATGAGGTTAATATGATTGCTTGCATGGCTGCCAAAAAAATAGGAATACCTCAGACTATTGCAAGGGTGCGAAGCCAGGAATATGTTGCTGCGGATAAATTTAACTTCAATGAGTCCTTGGGTATTGATTTAGCGATTAATCCTGAGATGACAACAGCCGTTGAAATTAGCAGAATCCTCTTAACCCCTGCAGCTTTAGCGGTGGAAGATTTTGCTGATGGGAAGGTTCGCTTGTTGGAAGTGAAGATTAGCCCGGAATCACAACTGGTAAACATTTCGTTAATAGACCTAACCCTCCCGCCTCATATTTTGGTGGCGGGTATTCTACGCCAAAATAGAATGATCATACCCCACGGCGAAGATTTTTTACTACCCCAAGATAATGTATTTTTCGTAGGGGATGCTACAGCCATAGAAAAATTCGGCAAAAAGTTTGCCGATACAAAATCAAAGATAGAAACAGTGATGATCATCGGTGCTGGCAGAATAGGTCGCCACTTAGCTAAAATATTAGTCAAAGCGGGCTTGTCTGTAAAAGTTATTGACAAGAGCCGAGAACGTTGTCGAGACTTAGCGGACTGTTTGGGTAAGGGGCTGGTCCTATGCGGTGAAGGGACCGATATGGATCTTTTAGTTGAGGAAGGAGTTAGCGAGGCGGATGCCTTTGTTTGCCTCACTGCTGACGATAAACTGAACTTACTGTTGGCCCTTTTAGCTAAAAACTTAGGTGCTCAGAAAACCGTTGTTCGGGTGGGTCGGTCCGACTATATGGCGTTAATGGGCAAAGTCGGAGTGGATGTCGTCTTATCCCCAAGGCTTCTAACGGCTGGCGTCATTTTACGCCAGGTCCGCCGAGGTAACGTTGTTGCAGTGACACTGTTAGAAGGTGCTAAAGGGGAGGCCATGGAAATTATAGTTTCCGCCAACTGTCAGATAGCTGGTAAGAAACTTAAAAACATTAAATTTCCTCGTAATTGCTTAGTGGGAGCCTTAATTCATGGGGAAGAGGTCAGTGTTCCTAATGGGGAAACTATCCTCAATGAGGGCGACAAGGTCGTTGTCTTTACGCTTCCGGACATTGTCAAGAAAGTCGGAAAATACTTTGAGAGTAGGACCTGAAAATGAACCTTCGGTTGATAGAGCGAATCTTAGGATGGCTGTTGTTGGTTTACGGGGCAATAATGGGTATTCCTTTCTTTTGCGCGATCATAGGGAGAGAGACTAGCAGTATGCCCTTTCTTTTTACGATTGTACTTACAGGCATTATTGGTTTTGTTTTTATTAGACATGGATCTAAAGAAGGACGCATGGGTGTTCGCGAGGGTTTTGCCATCGTATCAGGAGCTTGGATTTTGACGTCCCTTGTTGGTGCACTTCCTTATTACCTCTCTAATGCTGTTCCTCATTATTTAGACGGACTCTTCGAAGCAGTTTCCGGACTAACCACCACGGGTGCAAGTGTCATTGACAATGTCGAGGCCCTTCCAAATAGCTTATTGTTGTGGCGCAGTTTAACCCACTGGCTAGGTGGTATGGGGATTATTGTGTTGTTCATCGTATTCTTGCCTAAATTTGGCGCACGTGCAGTACATCTCTTCAATGCCGAAGTCCCAGGTCCGATGGCAGAAAGAGTATTACCACGAATTAGAGATAACGCAGCAAAGCTTTGGCAAATGTATGTCGGATTTACCGTCTTGCAAATAGTGTTGTTGGTGTTTGCAGGTATGTCTTGGTTTGACTCCATCAACCATTCCTTCGCCACTATGGCGACAGGCGGGTTTTCCACTAAGAACTCCAGCATTATGCATTACGATAATGTTGGAATTGAATTAATCATTGTATTTTTTATGATTATTGCTGGAGGAAACTTTGGACTATATTTCCTAGCTTGGACTAGAGGCTTGAAACATATATGGAAGGATACGGAATTTCGGATATACTTAGCAATCATTGCAGGCGCTACCCTGGTGATCTCACTCAGCTTATGGCTTGCGGGGGGGGAAGCCATCGTGTCCTCTTTGCGACTAGGCTTGTTTCAGGTGGTCGCTATTATGACGACGACTGGTTTTGCATCTGCGAATTTCGACAAGTGGCCTTCACTAGCAAAACTGGTTCTATTTTTATTAATGTTTATTGGTGGGAGTGCAGGATCAACAGCCGGTGGAATTAAAGTAGCCAGACTTATCCTGCTAATGAAACTGGGGTGGGCTGAACTAAGACGGGCTGTCCACCCCCGCGCCGTGGTGAGTATTAATTATGGCGGGAAACATGTCGATCCGCTGATGCTTAATACGGTGGCTGTTTTTTTCTTCCTCTTTATGAGCATTTTTGGTGTGGCAACAATTCTCCTGTCTGCGACCGGCATAGAGCCGTTTGACGCGATGAGTGCCGTAGCGGCAACCCTCGGTAATGTTGGGCCAGGATTTGGGTCCGTCGGCCCGTCAACCACTTATTCCTTGATCAATGCTTTTGGTGAAGTGATTTTGATTCTTTGTATGCTGCTTGGCCGATTGGAACTGTTCACGTTACTGGTTGTGCTTCAGCCAGAGTTCTGGCGTTCTCGTAAAAGGTGGTAACAGATGATTCAATAGGATCAAAAACCTGGACAAAAGTAATAAAGATTATGTAAAGAACGGAAATTATTAGAATAAGTCCGCATAAAGTCTATATGACAACAATAAACCAAAATACCTTATCTCCTGAACCAATAAATAGCCCCCTCGTAGCATCGAGGGGGCTTACTTAAACTTCGTTATCCACGAAATAAACTGATTATAGTATTCGAAGCCTGATGTATCTTGTAAAGGAGAAACCACGGGTTGGGTTCACCGAAAAAGGAACAGGGTTATGTAACGTAGTGGGAGAGAGAAGGGGTTGAGATCGTGCTCGAATTTGTAGTTGATGATGAGGTAGTGCTGAAATTGTTAGAGACTCATCATGCGGATCAATTGTCCGAGTTGACGGATTCATGTCGACCCTATCTGAAGGAGTGGCTTCCTTGGGTTGATGGATCAATAGGCGTTGAAGACGTCAGAACGTTTATAGAGATGACGAAAAAACAATTTGCTTCAAATAACGGGTTTCAGACTGGAATTTGGTTCAAAGGAAGTTTTGCAGGCGTTATAGGTTTTCATGGTATGAATTGGTCTAACAAATCGACGAGTATTGGCTATTGGCTGGGAGAAAAGTACCAGGGAAAGGGAGTTATGACGAAGGCCTGTAAATTGTTTATAGATTATGCTTTTGGAGAGTTAAAGCTTAATAGGATTGAAGTGAGATGTGCAGAAGGAAATTCCAAAAGCCGGGCAATTCCTGAACGGTTAGGTTTTGTTAAGGAGGGAATCATTCGCGAAGCAGAGTGGCTCTATGACCATTATGTTGATAATGTAGTTTACGGGAAACTTTCACGTGAGTGGCTATGAAAATAAAGGAGATTTTATGATGACCGAAGATGATGTCTGTTTTTTTAGGTCCTGGTTTGAAGAGTACACTAAAAGATTTGCTGGGGAAGAGGCAGAAGTTGAGGCCAACCTGAGCTATAAAAAAGAACATTCGCTTCGAGTGCGAGATTATATGCTAATCCTTGGACGAGATGTTCAACTAGATATAGACCAGATGTTTATTGCAGAAGTGATTGGTCTCTTTCATGATGTGGGTCGTTTTGAACAATATGTAAAATACCATACCTTCAAGGATCACAGGAGTGAAGATCATGCAGAATTGGGCTTGTCAATTCTGGAACGGGAAAAGATATTTTTAGAGCGTGCTAGTCAGCTGGAAAATGAAATAATTCTCACAGCCATCAGGAATCACAATCGGCGTGAGATCCATGAAACTGTGAGCGGAAACACGTTATTGTTTTGCAAGCTTATACGGGATGCAGATAAATTGGATATTTTTCAGCAGGTCATTGATTTCTATGAAAATCCTAGTGCGACTCCGTATTTCGCAGTTGATGGAAATCACGAGGATGAGAGATACTCGCCGGAAATCATTCAGGGCATTCTGAGCGGGAAGAAGATTTCCTATACCAGTGTCAGGACTCCTGTAGATATTAAGTTGATCCGCTTGTCCTGGTTGCTGGACCTAACCTTTCCGACCGCGTTAGAGATCGCCAACAAGCAACGATTCCTGGAAAGAATCAGGGCTTTTATTCCCGTGACAGGTGATACACAGAAGGTTTTTCATTATATAGAAGAGCAGTTGATCTCACAACAGAGGAGAGATTTTATACGATGAAATTAATATCATGGAACGTTAATGGACTTCGAGCATGTGTAAAAAAAGGCTTTTTAGATTTTTTTGAACAAGAAAATGCAGATATTTTCTGCATCCAGGAAACAAAACTGCAGCAAGAACAGATCCCTTTTATGTTAGAGGGCTATTATCAATACTGGAATTTTGCAGAGAAGAAGGGCTACTCAGGAACGGCAATTTTTTCTAAAATAGAACCCGTCAATATAATTTATGGAATGCGTATTGAGGAGCATGACAAAGAGGGAAGAGTCATCACTTTGGAGTTCGATGATTTGTATGTAGTCACTGTATATACGCCGAATTCTCAAAGAGGTCTAGCTAGACTGGAGTACAGAATGACGTGGGAGGAGGACTTTCTATCTTTTATTAAAGACCTGGAAAGATGCAAACCGGTCATATTTTGTGGCGATTTAAATGTTGCCCATGAGGAAATAGACCTTAAAAATCCGAACGCAAATAAAAAAAGCGCCGGCTTTACGACTGAAGAGAGAAACAAGTTTAAGCAAGTCATTAACAATGGCTTCGTGGATACGTATAGGTTCATATATCCGGATAAAATAGGCGCCTATACTTGGTGGTCGTATATGTTTAATGCCAGAGTTAATAATGCGGGATGGCGGATCGATTACTTTTGTGTCTCTGAAGGATTAAAGACTCAGCTGAAAAATGTTGTGATTTACGATGAGGTATTGGGCTCGGATCATTGCCCAGTAGGGCTGGAGATCAATTTGCAAGGGGAATCTAACTGAAGTCGCTTGCCCGAAAAATGGCCTTACAATGTAAGGCCATTTTTTTTACGGTTACTTAGTCTTAGTACCGCAGGTCGAAATTTCGAATAAGTCACTGATTGGGCAATAATGAATTAAACCGGTTATTAGCGGCACAAAGCCAATAATTCCCCACCAGCTTTTGAAGTATACACCTAGAAAGAGTAGAATTGCGCCGAATACAATTCTAACAATTTGCTCCGTTCTACCAACATTGCATTTCATGATCCATCACCTCTCCGATATTATATCCAAATTAGCATAGTGTCATCAAATTAGGAAGAATCTAACTTAAAGGTATTGGATTCGGAGATAATATTTCCCATGCTATCCTTTAATTTAACCTGAATATCTAGCGCTTTGGATTTAAGACTCAAGCGGTCCGGCAGATTGGCAGTCATAGAACTCGGATTTTCAAAACCCGTCATAACGAGTTGGCCATTGACATAAACTTGGTGATCTTGTGAGAAATTCTCTCCTTGTATCTCAATGACCGATGTATGGGGGGGTGTAGCATTGACAATGAGCGCTCGTCCGTCTCCTAAAACATAATCGCTGTTTGTTTGGGGCTGATGATCTGGTCTTAGGAGGTATGCGTACTCGTTTCCAAAAAGAAGATCATATTGAAGTAGGTGGTATTGATGGCTTTCCTCCAGAGAAATATTCTCTCTTTGCAAATGTTGTTGACTGATTACGACACTGGAACTATTTTGTGTCAGGGTATGAAGAAAATCTGTTGTCGGACTACCTGATTTCTTTGCATGTTCTAAAATATATGAACTAAGAAAATTCGAGGAGAGACGAAGCGCTTCCTTATTCTCCGAAAAGTTATCCCAGACGACAAGGGGCACACTATGCATATTTAAATAATCTTGGTAGTCGATGTCACTTTTAAAGAAATTTGCTTCTTTATAGACGTCGTAATTCGCCCCAAGCATAGGGAGGTGGTCCCCAAAGAAAACCACGATTGAGGGCTCGTTAGACTGCTTTAACCCTTCTACTAATAGCTTGAGGGATTGATCAACATCGGAAATAATTTGACTATAGTTTTCTAAAAGGGCTTTGGACTGCGGAGTCAAAGTTCCGCTTGTTTCAATGGTATTATCGGGGGTTTCTTGTGCAGAGTAGGGTCCGTGGGCTTGCATTGAAATAGCATAAATAAAGTCAGGCTTGGCGGTTTTCTTAATTTCTTGGAGAACTCTCTTAGACAGCTCAGTGTCTCGTATATAGGGACCGCTGTACTCTGGGCTATCAAAAAATTCTTTGCTAATAAATTTATCAAAGCCTAAATTTTGATAAACCTTGTTTCTGGCATAAAACCAGTTGTCATAGGTGTGAATAGCGGTGGTTTCATACCCTTGCTTTTTTAAGATAGAAGGTAAGGCTTCTATAGGGTTACGGACATATTCAACATAAGGAACAACGCCTGGGGGAAGAAATTGAGTCGATAATCCTGTTAATACTTCGAATTCAGTGTTAGCTGTGCCTCCCCCATATACTGGGGAAAGCATCACGCCACTCGTGTGATCTTTTTGTAAAGAACGGAAATAGGGAATGGGGTCTTCGCTAAAGGTGACTTCCTTTAAAAGAGTGGGATCCCAAAATGCCTCACTCATTATAAAAATGATGTTTGGTTTAAAGTTGGAGTCAATAGCGTAAAGTGGTGTATAATCGTTCAAAATCTGTTTTATGACTTCCTGATTGTAATCGACCGGTATATCAACTGATAAATAAGTTGCGTTGAGGATAAAGCCAATAAGCATGCCATTTTCCTCGTAGTTAATTTTTTGACTCCAGGCAATCTGCTGGAGTGAAAAAGTTTTTTCTAAGGAGAGCGCTTCTGTTGAAAAGGAGAGAAGCACAGTAAGGGAAATCGTAAAAACGGCAAGTTTAGTTCGCCAATTTATAGACTCTTTAGGAATGAATTTTACGGATAGGAAAAGAATGATGGTTGTGACACTAATCAATAGAAGGGGTGTGGCTTGGATTGTATGGCTGAATTCTTTAGATAGATTCAGGGCTTCTTTGCCGAGGCTAAGGTCCCAAGGTAGGAGGGGTTCTCCTCTCAAAATCAATTTCTGTCTACTTATGAAGCCTGCGACAGAGAAAAAAGATAGGAACAAGACCCCGAACTTGATATAGAGCCTTCGTTGCAGGATATAAAAAAGGTTGATAAATCCAAACATTAAGACATAGCTAAGCAAGAATTGTTTCTGGAATTGAGTCATCCATGAAAGGGTCCTTGAGAAATTACCTCTATAAATTGTCTCCAAGGCAAATACCATCAACAACGGTAGACAGGTTATCAAACCGAGATTCGCGAGTCTATTTATGGATAATTTATAGTTCATTATATGTTGCTTGATTCTTTGAAGTAACATTTGTTCACCTATGCTCTGTTTCTTCCATATATTATAAGAACGACCAATAGTTTATTCTTCCATGCAATAGCAAATTATATTCTTGGCAAAGAAAGAATACTCAATTCCAGGGGCCGACGAATATTTGCGAATACTCCTGATAAGACTGTAAAAGACGCTTAAGTCCTGAACAAATAGTTACTTGTACAAGGAGTGGATAAAAATAGCTGGTAATAATGTAAATACTTCTATAAAGGTTCTGACGACTGTTTCATTTTTGATCATGGTTCTTGTAAATGCTTTGGCAGATACTATCCCTATTAATGGGCAAGGAACAGGGCAAGTTTCGGAATATTATAAAAATCTTTTTGCGCCTGCAGGTCTAACGTTCGCTATATGGGGACTCATATATCTCCTGCTGGCAGGGTACACACTCTATCAGCTAGGGCTTTTCAACGTTAATACTAGGGGATTTAAGGGAGAGTTACTCGAAAAAATTGGGCTTTACTTTTCGGTTTCATCTATTGCCAATGCAACCTGGATTTTCTCATGGCATTACCACCTCATAGGATTATCCATGCTGCTTATGCTAATTATTCTTGTTTGCTTAATCTTCATTGTTCGTGAAATGAACGAGGTAGAGTTTTCACTCAGAGAAAAGATTTTCATAAGACTACCTTTTAGCGTTTACTTCGGCTGGATTACAGTGGCAACCATTGCTAACGCCACCACACTTCTGGTTAGTTTAGGGTGGGACGGCTTTGGAATATCTGAACCGACTTGGGCGGTTATTATGATTGCAGTTGGACTTGTCATAGGTATCACAACCATGTTAAGAAATAGAGACATTGCCTATGGACTTGTTATTATTTGGGCTTATGTAGGAATATTTATAAAGCACACATCAGCAAGCGGCTTTGCGGGTCAATATCCTGTAGTGATCACGACTGTCATTGTCGGAATTATTTCGTTACTCATTGGAGTTGGATATATTTTAATTTCTAACAAACACAGACTTAATTAAGGACTGAGACAATCCCGCTCTTAGATTGAAATAAATGAGGTGTACCGACTTGTGCAGAACACATTATTTCAGCGACTTCCCACAGCGACCAGCTGATTATGAGGGCCTGATCAGCCAAATTAACTTAATTCGAGACGACCTATTATCCATAATTGCTGAGTCTCAAGGGCTTTTAGAGCTGTATCATCCCAAGCAACTTGCCAGCACCCGAAACTTACTGCTCTACTTGGCATTGCGCAGTCGGGACATACGCCCCTTGCAGATGCAACTAGCCCAGATGGGGTTATCTTCTTTAGGTAGGATTGAGTCCAATGTGTTAGCCACTTTGGACTCGGTCCTTAAATTGCTGCATCAACTGGTGCAACGTCCCTGGAAACCTTCCCCAATGGAACCTCAACTTTTGAACTTTGAAGCAGGTCACCAACTTCTAGAAGAACACACCGTAGCGTTATTTGGGCAGCAATCCCCCGATAGAAGCGTGCGTATCATGGTCACAATGCCTAGTGAAGCGGCTCATAACTATGAGCTTGTGAGTGATCTTTTAAAGAGCGGTATGAATTGTATGCGAATCAACTGTGCCCACGACGATGTGCTGGCTTGGTCCAACATGATTGTAAACCTGAGAAAGGCACAAGTGGCAACCAATCACTCTTGTCGTATTATCATGGACCTGGACGGCCCAAAGCTGCGAACAGGGGCGCTGCAAGCCGGTCCAGCTGTTCTCAAACTGCGTCCTAAGCGAGATCAATTCGGCAAGACTATACTACCTGCTCGCGTCTGGCTTACATCCCAAGAAGTCCCAGAGCAAACCTTGACGACAGCTTATAATACCCTGTACGTAGAACGCGACTGGCTGGCGCAACTTACTAAAGGAAATCGCATTAAATTCAAGGATGCCCGTGAGGCGACGCGAACGATGAAGGTGGTTGAAGTGGAGGATGAGGGTTGCTGGGCAGAAGCTAAGAAATCGGCTTATGTCGTTCCTGGAACAATACTTAAAATGCGCTCTGAAAAGGGCATAGAGTTTAAAACGAGTGTTGGGGTTCTCCCCACCAGATCAATTTCTCTACACCTTCAACCCCGTGATCTTCTTATTCTAGCGCGAGAATTGGAATATGGAAGACCTGCGGAGTTAGATAGTGATGGTTTAGTGCTTAGCCCAGCCATGATCGGTTTCCCATTTCCCGAAGTCTTCGAGGATGTCAGAACTGGAGAACCAATCTGGTTTGATGATGGCAAGATCGGAGGCATTATCGAGAGCGTAGAAGTGGACAAACTATATGTACGTATAACCAATACCAGAGAGGGCGGTAAAAATTTGGGTAGTGCCAAGGGCATTAACCTGCCAGAAAGTAATCTCCGGCTGAGCGCTATGACGTCTAAGGATGTGGAGGATCTGCAGTTTATCGCCAACCACGCAGACATGGTTGCACTGTCCTTTGCCAATAGTGTGGGAGATGTGCAGCTCCTGAAGGAACATCTCGCCAAAATTGGTAAGCAACAGCTAGGTATTGTCCTCAAGATCGAAACGCGGCGGGGTTTCGAAAACTTACCTTCAATGCTGTTGGAAATTCTGAAAGCACCGGGTTGCGGGGTGATGATCGCTCGTGGAGACCTGGCGGTGGAATGTGGTTTCCAGCGGATGGCAGAGGTGCAGGCGGAAATGTTGTGGATCTGTGAAGCGGCACATGTCCCGGTTATATGGGCGACCCAGGTTCTAGAATGTTTGGCGAAAGAAGGGCTCCCATCACGAGCAGAAATAACGGATGCAGCAATGGGTCAAGGTGCCGAATGTGTCATGCTCAATAAAGGAAAGTATAGCCTGCAAGCAGTACAAATGTTGGATGATATTCTCAAGCGGATGCAAGGTCATCAGAACAAGAAACGTTCCATGATGCGTAAGCTGGAGGTAGCCTCCACATTTCGAGATCAACGTGTCACGGGAAAATCTAACAACGATCGTCCATGAAGAATATGTTATTCGTAAAAATTTATACGATATGATGTACACAAAAAATGGTATCCTACTAGCGATGCTGAAGCTCTAGAAGTACAAAAAGCTAAAGATAAATTCAAACGGTGATAGGCCCTACTAAAATAGATTTTAGGATAAAACACAATGCGATAGCGTGAGAATAAAAATCTTATGTTATGGCATTGTGTTTTTGAGCGGATTATAAACATATTAATAGAATATTGTCACACTATGCGGTATAATAACAAATGCGTTTTATTAGGGAAATTATACGTTATATAGGATACCTCAAGTAGTATATGTGGTGAATTGATACTAAAAGGAGAATTGCTGGTGAGCATACTATTTGAACTTATATATGGCCTTAGCATTTTAGTCTCAATAAGTATCATCTCAGGCTTTCTTGGACACCGCGGTAATAAGGTGAGCTATAGTGCAGTTCTACAAGGGCTACTCTTCGGGAGCGCATCTGTCATTGGTATGCTCCACCCCTTAGCCGTGGCGCCAGGGTTAAATTTTGACGGTCGTTCAGTCATGATCAGCTTGTCCGGGCTTTTCTTTGGTCCGGTGGCCGCGATAATCGCTGTGGCAATGGCGCTGATTCTACGGATTCAGCAAGGTGGAGTTGGCGAAATAATGGGCATTCTTGTAATTATTTCGTCCGCTTTGATCGGCACTCTTTTTTATGCACAAACTGAAAAAACTGATGGTGTAGTGACCATGAGGCAACTTCTGTTTATGGGTATTCTTGTTCATGTGACCATGATTGTGCTGATGTTCACGCTCCCGGCTGGCAAGGCAATTAGTACCATTAAAATTATAGGATTACCAATTTTGATTTTATATCCTCTGGCTACAGTCTTTATTGGCCAAATTATTTCTGAGTTAAATGAGCGGAGACAGATCGCAGCGGCACTTCGAGAAAGCCAAATAGAGCTGACTTCTGCCAACGAAGAATTGAACGCTTCAATGGATGATTTAGTGTCGGTTGAAGAGGAGTTGCGTAGCCAGTTTGAAGACTTGGAAATTAATAGTGAGTTGTTAAGAAAGAGCGAACATACTTTCAGAAAACTATTTGAAGGTTCCTCAGACGCAGTACTCATTTTAGAAGGAAATAATATCATTGACTGTAATCGAGCTGCGCTAGAATTACTTGGTTATCATTTCAAGGTAGGTATCATTGGTAAAAGTATCGGGGAGATTTCACCAGAAATCCAACCTGATGGACAATCATCTGTAGTAAGAATTGCTAACGAAATTGAAACGACTGAGAAGCGTGGGAAATCAAGATTTGAATGGTGGCATCTGAAAAATGATGGTACATTATTTCCGGTTGAGGTCATGCTGACAGCCATCTTACTTCACGGAGAAAACGTTTTTCATGCACTGTTGAGAGATATCAGTGAACGAAATAAAATGCAACAGCAACTAGAGTATTTGAGCTATCACGACCAGTTAACTGGGTTATATAACAGACGATTTTTTGAAGAAGAATTAAAGCGTTTGGATGTGAAAAGAAATTTTCCCTTGTCCATTGTTATGGCAGATGTGAATGGACTAAAGCTTATTAATGATTCGTTTGGTCATGTAGTAGGCGATCAACTCCTTAAGAAGGTAGCAGAAGTCATGACAAAAGGCTGCCGATCTGATGAAATTATCGCGAGGCTGGGAGGCGATGAATTTGTCATTTTGTTACCTCGGACAGATGTTCATCAAACAGAGCTGATTCTTAAACGAGTTCAAGATCTGGCGTTAAAGGAAAAGATTGGATCCGTTGATATCTCCGTTTCTTTTGGATGGGAAACTAAAAATAATGAGGAAGAGAACATAGAAGAAATCTTTAAAAAAGCTGAAGAGCATATGTATAAGAAAAAACTGTTCGAAAGCCCAAGTATGAGAGGCAAAACACTAAAAGCAATTATTAACGCTCTATATGAAAAAGACAAACGAGAAGAGCTGCATTCGCACGGAGTATCTGAATTATGTGAAAGTATGGGTCATGCTCTTTGCTTGCAGGAAGATGAAATCCAGGAGCTTAAAACTATTGGATTACTTCATGATATAGGGAAAATTGCTATTGAAGAAAGTATTCTCAATAAGCCGGGTAAGCTCACAGACGATGAATGGGAAGAAATAAAGCGTCATTCGGAGATTGGCTATAGGTTGCTTAACACGGTCAATGATATGTCAGTCATGGCAGGATACGTATTATGCCATCATGAAAAGTGGGATGGAAGTGGATATCCGAAAGGGTTAAAGGGAGCAGATATACCGCTTCAATCAAGAATCATAGCCGTTGCGGATACCTATGATGCCATGACCAGCGAAAGAAGTTATCGCAGTGCTTTGCCAGAAACCTTTGCCCTAGAAGAATTGCGAAAGAACGCAGGATTGCAGTTTGATCCAGAACTGGTAAGAATCTTTATTGAAAAAGTGTTAGGTACTAGGATAAAATGACGTTAGATCGGTGTCTGGGAGACTGAAAATGTTTTTTTGTTGTGCCACTTGACATGAGCCCAAATTGGGTTATAATAAAGATATAATCAGTTAATCAAAAGATTCAGTCTTCTTATAACTTATTGGTCGCGTGCAGGTAAAGTTTCGATTCATCGAAGGTTTAGGCATTGCAATTATTTAAGTCAATGCTGAATTTCGAAGAATTGGAGCCACCTACTAGGGTGGTTTTTGTTGTTAGATAGAAAGATTTCCCGCAAAGTTCCTCTTATTATTAGAAGTCAGTGGTAGTTTGGAAATTTGGAAAAAGTGTTTAGTTTAGCGGTTAGTAGTTAGCGGTTAGTAGTTAGCGGTTAGTAGTTAGCGGTTAGTAGTTAGCGGTTAGTAGTTAGCGGTTAGTAGTTAGCGGTTAGTAGTTAGCGGTTAGTAGTTGGTAGTTAGTAGTTAGTAGTTAGTAGTTAGTAGTTAGTAGTTAGTAGTTAGTAGTTAGTAGTTAGCGGTTAGTGGTTAGTGGTTAGTGGTTAGTGGTTAGTGGTTAGTGGTTAGTGGTTAGTGGTTAGTGGTTAGTAGTTAGTGGTTAGTGGTTAGTGGTTAGTGGTTAGTGGTTAGTGGTTAGTGGTTAGTAGTTAGTGGTTAGTGGTTAGTGGTTAGTGGTTAGTGGCTAGTAGTGAACGGTTAGTGAATTTGATTAGTCGAATATCAAGATTATCCTATCTAGTAAAATTTTTCAGATTGATCCCATTTAAACCTAATATTTATGGAAATAGTGGAGGATTTGTCCAGATTAGTTTCCTTACCTGAAAGTTTGTTTGACTGGTTTGCGTTTAGTTAGGCCAATGGTTGATTTCCTTACTAGGTTGGTTTACAGAATGTTAAAGACCTATTATACTCCGGTTAGGACGATTTGGTTATGGTTGGTTGAAGATTAATCTCGAGCCGTGTATCCATTAATTCTGGAGGAACTTTGCGGGATTCAATTTATATGTAAAAGGCTACTCAGCATGAGTGGCCTTTTTTTTGGTTGTAATTAAGGGGTGGGAATTGCGTTGGAGTAAGAGACTCGAACAGTATTCAATCATTTCCCTCCGGCGAACAATCCCTATGAAAACATGTTGATCGTCAATGACCGGTACGAAGTTCTGTACTACAGCTCTTGAAATCAAATCTTCCATTTCAGCATCAATGGTTATCGGCAAATTCTGGACATGTTGTTTCACTTCACTCAGGTAAATATCTTCCGTGTTTTGAAAGGTTAAACCGGGTGTGTTTTTAAGTTTCCAGAGCAAATCCCCTTCAGTAATCGTTCCAACATATTGTCCCTCGTCATTAATTACGGGGACTGCAGTATAACTGTGATATTCCATTCTCTCCAGAGCTTGGCGCATTGTTGCATTTTCATTAAGATGCACGACGTCCTTTTTAGGTATAAGGAAAAAAGCTACATTCATATTATTTACGCTCCATTTTTAAATTAACAAAAGGCTTATTCTTGCTTTCCCTGCCTTTAAGTTACATTATAAGGATTCTTAGTAAAAAGAAAAGGAAAATAATCCACTTTGGTCTGTCTAAACATTAAACATAGCGTAAATTGATTATGACGATATCGTTATACTATATACACTTCCCTAACAACAATGCTAACCTTCAGTTATGAGGAGATTATGTCTGAAGATTAGCATCATATGCATTGGAAAATATTAATGCTAAAAATTTATATGTTATGAATTGAAAAACAGCGTTATTTAGTAGTGAAGAGGAGAGAGGTGAGATGACATGAGGAAAACGTTGGCTAGGGAGTCGGGAGAAAAAAGTCATCCAATTTGGTTGTTAGTCAATCCTAAACATCCCGCCGTACGCTACTATATTTGGACACCTGTATTAGCGGTGATACAAGACAAAGTGTTTAGGGACATACATAAAAGAATAGACACAGATAATATCTTAATTAGGAATGTTGTTAGAGAAAGCGGATTGGTTGCTAATACACTGAATTGGTGGGGAACTGAGGTAGAGGCAGAAATAGCGTCGTTCAGGGAACTCGTTCATAAACATAAACCCAAGATGATTGTTACTTTTGGTGCATTTCCCTATGAATTCATGAGGCGGGTCTACGAGCTACAACCAATAAAAGGTCCTAAGTATTGGAGCACGGAAAGGTTAAAAAATGAATTCGAAAGATCCATTGTAAACTTCGATATAAACGAAACTAATAGGATCCCGTTACTTCGTCGCGTGGTTGAGAGTGGTAAGTTCATCGAAGGTCACAATTATTTCTGTGAGGAACTCGTAGAAAATTACTTTTATTATGTTGGGACTATGATTGCCGATAAGATTATTGAGAACAAAGCTGGTTTTAATAACTGGGTTGAATAATATGGATACCGTAAAAAGACAGGCTGCGTAAAAGTAGTCCTGTACTTCTTACTCAGAAGAAACCAGCGTAAGGTATATTATACCTCTTACTACGCTAGTTAGCCTGAAATATTGTTCATTGGTTTATGATTGTTTGATTGGGATAGAAAGCGGACAAAGATGTTGCCAACGAATAGCTTAAAACGCAAGGACTCATTGTGCAAAGCATACCTTTATGCCTGTTTTCTAGAACGAAAGGTATGAGCTTAGGTTGCAGATGTCCTATGGATATGATATATTAATTAAAGTAAATTTTGTAGAGATTGCTGGTAAGGAGTGGGTTCTAGCCCGCTCCTTCGTTTGTCCAAATCGTCGTGTCTTAAGTTTAACTCAAGGAGCGAATTCACATGAATGAAACAATGGAACAGCGGATAGCGTTGCTAGTAGAGCCAATGGTTAGAGAAAAAGGGCTCGAACTAGTGAATGTAGAGTACATAAGGGAGGGCGCCCATTGGTATTTGCGCCTTTATATTGATAAAGACGGTGGCGTTGATATGGATGATTGTTCAGGAGTCAGTCATATGGTGAGTGAGATGCTTGATCTGAATAATCCAATTCCTCAGGCCTACATGCTAGAAGTTTCGTCACCTGGACTGGAACGTCCTCTAAAAAAAGAGGAGGACTTTATTCGTTTCCAGGGGAGTTTGGTTACGGTACACACCACGTCTCCTTTTCAAGGGTACAAAGAGTTTTCTGGGAATCTGATAGGACTAATAAACGATGAAATCGTTTTAGAATATGAGAAGAAGCGTGTGGCAATTCCACGTGCTTTAGAGAAAAAAACTCATTTGGCACTAGATTTTTAGTTTATTTTTATAATATGAGGAGGAAAATGGGAAAATGAATATGGAGTTCATTGAGGCCCTTCATGAGTTAGAAAAAGGGCGGGGGATTTCTGCGGAAATTCTATTTGAGGCAATAGAGGCGGCACTGATTTCTGCGTACAAGAAGAATTTCGGATCATTACAAAATGTCCGAGTTCTTATTGATCGTTCAACGGGAGAGTTTAAAGTGTATGCCCGTAAAACTGTCGTTGAAATCGTGGAGGATGCTCGGACCCAAGTCGGATTGGAGGAGGCACACAAACTAGATCCTAATTATCAACTTGAAGACATTGTGGAATATGCTGTAACTCCCCGTGACTTTGGACGAATCGCCGCTCAAACTGCAAAGCAGGTCGTAGTTCAGCGTATTAGAGAAGCTGAGCGTGGTATGATTTATGATGAATATGTTAATCGCGAAGGTGATATCGTAACCGGGGTAGTTCAACGATATGAACAGAAAAATGTGATCATCGATCTGGGAAAGATCGAAGCAGTACTTCCGGCCCAGGAACAAATCCCTGGAGAGGTATATCAATCCTTCGAGCGGATTAAAACGTATGTGTTGGAAGTAAAAAAGACGACCAAGGGACCACAAATTATGCTGTCCCGAACGCATCCGGGACTCATAAAACGCTTGTTTGAACTTGAAGTGCCGGAAATTCATGATGGCATCGTGGAAATTAAGGGCGTTTCTCGTGAAGCGGGTGCTCGTTCCAAAATTGCTGTTTATTCGCGTGATACCAATGTCGATCCTGTTGGGGCATGTGTTGGTCCAAAGGGAGCTCGTGTTCAAACGATTGTCACAGAATTAAAGGGCGAAAAGATTGATATTGTAAACTTCTCAACGGATCCCCAAGAGTTTGTGGCCAATGCCCTGTCTCCTGCAAAGGTTGTGGGAGTTTATCCTAAACTCAATGAGAAAGTAGCCATTGTCGTGGTTCCTGATTATCAACTTTCTTTGGCGATAGGGAAAGAAGGACAAAATGCTCGTCTAGCAGCGAAACTCACAGGGTGGAAGATTGACATTAAAAGTGAATCTCAAGCTAGTGCGCAAAATGTCATTCCTCAAGTTCTAGAAGAAGAATATGAAACTTACGACGAATTTGAAGAGTACTCGGATTGTGATGAATTCGTGGATTCAGACAACTATCAGGAATATGAAGAAAGTGAACAAAATATTGAAACAATGGTCGATGAAACTCAGAAAGTTACCGAGGGAGTTTCTGAAAAAGCTCCACGTAAGATAGTGAAAGATTAGGAAGTCAATGAAATAATTAGCTCTAAGTAGAAAAAGAGAAAGGGAAGGGGTAGGGGTATGAAAACACGGAAAGTACCGTTGCGGCTCTGCTTGGGATGTCAACAGATGAAGCCGAAGAAAGAGCTCTTGAGAATAGTTAGAACTCCGGAAGGTGCGATTGAACTCGATCCAACTGGGAAACGGAATGGCCGTGGTGCATATCTTTGTTCTAACCTAATCTGTTTTCAAACTGCGGTTAAAGAACGTAGATTTAGCAAGGCTTTCGGAGTTGATGTTGATCCGGAAGTATTTGCACACCTGGAAGGGAAGATATCTACGTGAATACACGAATCCAATCATTAGTAGGGATCGCTCGAGGAGCGGGCAAAATTGCCACTGGCAATGCTCAGGTTGAGGCCATGATGAAAAAAAGAAAAGGGTTTCTACTGATCATGGCGGAGGATGCTCCCGGTATTCATAAAAAGTACAGTCAATGGGCTGGTGATTTAAAGTTACCAATCTTGGTAACTGGAACAAAATTAGAACTTGGACATTCAATAGGACTTTCACCGCGTTCAGCAGTGCTTATTTTAGATCAAGGGTTTGCTAAGGCTATTTTACTAGCAAGGAGCTGATGCTTGGAGCGTAATGTGGGAGACGATTATGTGGGGGTGGTTAAATGAGTATTCGTGTTCATGAATTAGCAAAAGAATTGAACTCTAGCAGTAAAGAAGTGATGACAAAACTCGTGGCTATTGGGACAGAAGTGAAAAATCATTTAAGTACGGTTGATCAAAAAGATGCAGATCTTTTAAGGAAACAATCGAAAGAAAAGGAGACAAATTTGGATCATTCTGAACACAAAAATTCTGAAGACGCGAAACCAATGACCTCTGAATCAGTGAAAGAGGTAAAGCAGCAAGAAACGCGCCCAACAACAGAAGTGCGACCACAAGAACCACGCCCAGCAATAGAAGGACGCCCGCAAGGACAACGCCCAGCAATAGAAGGACAGCCGCAAGGCCCACGTCCGGGTTATCAAGGACAGCCGCAAGGCCCACGTCCAGGTTATCAAGGACAGCCGCAAGGCCCACGTCCGGGATATCAAGGACAACCGCAAGGTACACGTCCAGGCTTTCAAGGACAGTCGCAGGGTGCACGTCCAGGAATGCCAGCTCGAGCTGGTGCAGGAGCTCCGGCCGCTCCTACGATCACCGAA
>DASRMG010000145.1:0-6644 GCA_035648035.1 Desulfosporosinus sp.
AAGGTCATCCTGCATAAATTCTTCATAATCGTCAATAACGTCTTGCGGTGCGCCCCTTTTCAATCTCCACCCCTGTTCGTCGCTGATAAAATACGGGGTTCTCATAAACATCGGTTCGGTGCAACTCACTTAAACCAACCCCCTTCCAACCCGAATGAAACGGAACGCCCCTTTCGGAACGTCCTTCGTATTATTGTATTTTATGCGTGTGTGACAATCGCTTTGTGTGTGACTTTTAAGGTTATGAGTTTACCATTGTGTTCCAAGACAACTGATTCGATATTCTTTTCGCTTGCGTCCACGTCGATATATTGGATTAAGCGGTATTCTTGAAAATTACTGCCTAAAAAATTTCGGGTGACGCTTGTCCCTTTGCTTCCCTTCATGTTGTATACTTTGCCGCTTGTCCCGGTGGCGCTGATAATTTCGTCCCCACGAACCAAGTTGTTTTCACCGTCTGTACTTCTACTAGTAACATTGACGTCCAACGCTTTAAGCCCCGGCGCCCTAAATCCTTCGTGAAACGTGATTGTATAGACAAATATTCCGGCGGGTTCAATGACCGGGTGAATTATACCGTCGTTAGGGTCTGCCATTGGGCGCATAAGGTCGGCGGCAATAGGAAGCGGTTCGTGATCTGTGACTTCCTGCTGAACGGGCGCCGTCGCGTGGATTCCTTTAGAAAGGTCGGCGTCTACTGTTTTAATGTTGTCGGGTGTCCCGTCCGTGTAATGGTATGTGATAAGACCTACACCGACCGCTATGTTGTCTACGAATATGCCATCAAAATCGTCACCGTTTTCGAAGACTAACTTCCCGCCGCCATTGGCTTTTCCGTCGGATATCCAACCCGTGTATGTTCCACGATCCATATTCGCGGTTCGCGGTAACTCTAACGTTCAGCGATATGTGACTTCCCGCTGAACGGGCGCCTTGGTCGATATAAGCGGTGCGGTTAGCAATTCGGGGTTATTGTACACGATCGCTATGCCGACGCCACCGACCAACAAAGCGGCGCTAAGTACACCCGTAATAATAATTTTCTTTTGGATATAAAACACTTCCATTCCAATATATTGACGCTTTCCGCGACGCCCAACTTCTTGGTAACTTTACCATTTATTATGCCAACGTTCAATAATTATTTTAGCCCGCCGTAACAAACGCGCGCGCTTTTCGTTGTATAATTAACGGAACACTTTCGGATAATAACCTAATACAACATATGTTTGAAAGGTGGTGATTGCCCATGACGACTACAACCGTACCCAATAGATTAACCAAGGAAAAAAGTCCCTATCTCTTGCAACATGCAAATAATCCCGTGAACTGGTATCCTTGGGGTGAAGAAGCGTTTGAAACTGCAAAAGCAGAAAACAAGCCCATTTTCCTATCTATTGGGTATTCGTAGTGGTGCACCAAGTTGACTTGTCACTGGTGTCACGTTATGGAAAGAGAATCCTTTGAAGACCATGAGGTGGCTGATGTACTAAATCGCCACTTTATTTCCATCAAGGTTGATCGCGAGGAACGACTCGATGTTGACCATTTGTACATGGCCTTTTGCCAGGCGCTTACCGGAGCAGGCGGTTGGCCGCTCACAGTCATTATGACACCTGATAAAAAGCCGTTTTTTGCCGGAACTTACTTTCCAAAAACTCAGCGCGGAGGTCACCAAGGTCTTATTGAACTCGCAACGCAAGTGGGAAACCTATGGAATACCAGTGAAACTAAATTGCGAGAGTCTGCCGATAAGATTGTCTCTGCGGTTCAATCGGGACTCACCAAGACAAATAAGCCAACCCTCCAAGCCTCATCTTTGGTCAGCGAGGTTTCGCTCCAAAACGATAAGGACTCCACTTCTGACACCATTAATACTTGGGGAGAACAGATCCTCAAAAAGGCCTATGACAACTTAGCTCACAGCTTTGATGCACGGTACGGGGGATTCGGCAATGCTCCTAAATTTCCCACGCCGCATACTCTAACCTTTCTCCTTCGTTATGCAAAGGACCATCCCCAGGACAAAGCCCTAGAAATGGTCCTTAAAACCCTTGACGGAATGGCGCTAGGGGGAATCTACGATCATATTGGGTTCGGATTTGCAAGGTATAGCACAGACGAAAAGTGGTTAATCCCCCATTTTGAAAAAATGCTCTATGATAATGCCCTGCTCTCCTTAGCTTACCTAGAAAGCTATCAGGTCTCGCACCGTCCTCAGGATGCACAAAAAGCGAAAGATGTTTTTACCTATGTCCTTCGTGACATGACGTCAGAAGAAGGTGGTTTTTACTCTGCAGAGGATGCCGACGCTGAAGGTGTCGAGGGCAAATTCCATGTTTGGACTCCCGCCGAAATAGAAGCCGTACTGGGCAAGGAAACAGCGACTAAGTACTGCGCTGTTTATGATATCTCCACTGCGGGTAACTTTGAGGGGAAAAATAATCCCAATCTATTACTGGGGGCTTTAGATAAAATTGCACACGAACAGGGTTTGACCAAGGCTGAGGTGATCGGTTCCTTGGAAAGCGCACGTCAAAGCTTATTTGCGGCACGTGAGAAACGAATTCACCCTTATAAGGACGATAAAATTCTAACGGCTTGGAACGGCCTGATGATCGCTGCTTTGTCGAAAGGAGCACAAGTTCTTGGAAATCGCCCCTATCTAGAAGCTGCAACCAAAGCCGCGGATTTCGTTCTCACTCACCTTGTGCGTAGGGACGGGCGACTCTTGGCCCGATACCGCGAAGGGGACTCCGCCTATCCAGGGTACTTAGACGATTATGCCTTTTTCATTTGGGGCCTGTTAGAGCTTTACACAGCAAGTGGTAAACCCCAATATCTAAAAACTGCACTCCACCTCCAAGAAGAACTGGAACGGCTGTTTATGGACGAAGAAGGCGGTGGGTACTTTCTTACCGGATCCGATGCCGAAGAACTTCTCTTCCGTCCCAAAGAGAGTTATGACGGAGCGCTCCCTTCTGGTAACTCGGTCACCGCGCTCAATCTTCTTAGACTAGCTCGCCTTACCGGTGAAGAACGCTGGGAAAAGAGAGCCGAACAACAACTTCTCTCCTTCCGCCCTGTTCTTGAGGAACATCCGACAGGGTATACCGCCTTTCTCCAAGCCTTACAATTTGCGCTTCATCCCAGTCAGGAATTAATTCTAGCCGGTTCACTTGAAGCAGCTGAACTGACTGAGATGCGCGAGATTTTCTTCACCGAGTTTCGGCCTTACGCCTCCGTTCTTTACCAGGAAGGAAGTCTTCCTGAAGTGATTCCGTGGATCAAAGATTATCCCCTTGATCCACAGCATGTTACAGCCTATCTTTGTCAAAACTTTACGTGTCAGCAACCCATCCAGAAAATTGCAGAATTTAAATCCCTTCTAGATAAATCTTAGACGCAAAAAAGGACCGATAAACTGATAAACTCGGTCCTTTTTTGCGTTCTAGCGATTATCGACAGCCACAATCATGAGGGAGGGATATTCGGCCAAATTATAATCGATGGGGGCAGATAGAGGTTCTTCATTTTGGTAGAATAACCTTACGAGTGGGCGATTAGGAAAAGCGTGGTTTTGTTTCACAACATTACCTCTTTGCCCATTACTTAAGATAATTCCCGAGCCCGAAGGATAGACCGCTATATGTCTTTTAAAGGTCTCTAAAACCTGTGGATCAAAATGTTGATCGGATTGAGAGACAATGTATTCATAGGCCTCATTTGGTTCCATAGCCTTCCTATAAACACGCTTACTTGTCAAGGCTTCATACACATCGGCAATTGCTGCTAGTTTTCCGTACTCATGAATTTCGTTTCCTTTAAGTCCTCTCGGATAACCTGATCCATCCCATTTTTCATGGTGTTGAAAGGCAACATGGGCGGAAAGTAAACTAAAATCATTATTCCTACGCAGGATCTCAAACCCAGTTGTGGGATGCTGTTTGATCTCCTCAAATTCTTCTTGCAATAACGGTGTCTTCTTATTCAGAATGCTCTCGGGAATCTTGATTTTCCCAACATCATGCATCAGAACACCCATACCAAAATCCAGCAGTTTAGACTCGGAAAATCCAGATGCAAGGCCCAGAACAAGCCCTATGATGGTTGCATTAACAGAATGATGAAACGTATAGTCATCATACCCCTGAATTTCTGTCAAGTTCCCAAGAATGTCCGCACTATATAACAAATCATCGAGCATTTGCTTAACGCTCGTTCGAACGCTAGCAGCCTTGAAAGAACTATCATGACTACTCTCAATATGCTTACTAACATTTTCTATGGTCTTATACGCTGCTTCTCGCGTTTTGCCAGTGATGGACATATGAAATTCAACGTCTTCCAAACGGTCATCCTGGATAAACAGCACATCATAACCCATGGCCATTAAGCGTCCAATATAAGGAGCTGTGACGCGAACCCCTGCTTGTAATAAAACAGTACCTATAGCGTTTATCACAGGGCGAGCTAGGACTGACCCTTCCACAACATAACGTGTGTTTACCAACCGCATGAATTATCACCCTATCCAACTTTACCGTCAGTTACTTGTATGTAGTTAATTCTTCAAAACCGTCAAAATACCTCTTTGAATCGGAAGTAGCATAAAATTTTCCCTTTAGTCCTATTGTAAAAATACAACGTTAAGCGTGAATTATTCAAATTGAAGAATCTTAAGACCTACCAAAAGTACAAGGACAATGGCAATTGGCACTACATATTTAATTAAGAGCATATATACACGGACCAGTCCATCATTTTTCAAATGTCCATTATTAGACATTTCTCGTTTTACATTGGCATATTTCCACTGCCAACCTACAAAGAGTGCAATGAACACACCACCGAGGGGTAGCAAAATATTGGAAGTCGTAAAATCATAAAAATCAAAGAAAGTCATACCGAACACTGAAACTTCCGCTAAAATGCTATTGGAAAGTGTCGCTGTTGAGCCTAGCAAACCTATTGCCAGGATTGTTAGCAAGGTGGCTTTCCGTCTCGTCCAATGATACTGCTCTGTTGAGTAGGCAATGATGACTTCCAGCAGGGATAGCATAGCCCCAGTTGCAGCGATCGCGGCGAGAACAAAGAATAATACCATAAAAACTCCGCCAAAAGGCATCGAATTAAAGACAGTCGGGATGATAATGAACAATAGCTTTGGTCCTTCAGTCGGTGTGAATCCAAAGGAAAACACCGCTGGGAAAATAGCAATACCTGCCATTAGGGAAACCAGCGTATCAGCCAGCGCGACTTTCATAGCCATCTTGGGTAAGTTCTCGTTTTTATCGATATAACTACCATAGGTAATCATTGCGCCCATACCCACACTAAGCTTAAAGAAAGCCAAACCTAACGCAGCTAAAATGACACCCACCGATATCTTAGAAAAATCCGGTTTAAACAAAAACGAAAGTCCCTCTGCTGCCCCTGGCAACGTCAAGGATCGAATATCCATAATTAAGAGGAGTATAAAGAGAAGCGGCATCAGAATTTTTGTCACTCGTTCAATGCCTTTGGTCACTCCGGCCATAATAATTGTTCCTGTCACGAGCAATACAAGAATTTGCCAAAACAGAGGTTCAGTCACCCCTGATACAAGCCTCGTGAAAACGAGGGAAGTATCTTCTGGTTGAGTTGAAATGAGCATCCCACTAGCGGATTTAAAAATATAAGCATAGACCCAACCAACAACCGATGTGTAAAAGGCCATAATAAGAAATGCGCATAATACGCCAGCTCCACCCACTAAAAACCAAGGACGTCGTGGTTCGAGAATTTTAAACGCGCCCACTACGTTGGATTTTGTACTACGACCGATCAGATGCTCTGCTAACATCACGGGCAAACTTACAAGTGCAACGCAAAGTATGTAGACCAGAATGAAGGCAGCACCCCCATTAGCACCTGTAACATAAGGGAACTTCCAAATGTTACCCAGTCCAACCGCAGAACCAAGAACAGCAGCGATAACACCAATGCTGCTCGAAAAGCCTTCTCGTTTGTTACGAAACTCTTTTTTCAAAACCAATACCCTCCGAGGTTCACTATTATTCTACTATATTCGACATATTTTGTATTATACCTCCTATCCCACATTTCTAACCACTAACGGTCTTTATTATCCGCCACTGCGCCAACCACAGCGCATTTGGCGGGCATTCCGCTCCTAGAAACAAACGCTTAAAGGATAGTTTGAACTGCAGTGTCGTTACCTCGCACGGTGTCATATTAACCTTAATCATTTCCCTTCAGACCCAAGCAAGGAACTTCGCGCTTACACAAGAGAACCTTCTTTGATCAAGCAGTTATCAAACTTGACTTAAGAGCGCTTTCATAGGCGGGGCAGTGCACAAGGATGTGCACTGCCGACAATGCGCCAAGGACGGCGCGTTTGGCGGGAACCCCGCCCTCTAACCAGCAAGCTCTTGAGTCTTAGTTTGGTCTGCCGAGAGCAAGCAAGTGAACGTTGTAACGCAAGTTCCTCTATAGTATGCCAACGCGTGCCATAACCCTGTTCAAACTCCGCGTCGAACTAGCCTTAAGCCGCGTAACATCAATCGTCAAAAGCTCGCGGTCTTTCATCACGATCTTCCCATCCACCATTGTAAGCTGCACATCGGAGGCAGTTGCTTGGT
>DASRMG010000146.1:0-21923 GCA_035648035.1 Desulfosporosinus sp.
CAACCACTGAGAATGGGCAAAAAGCTGTCACCCAAGCCGTTGAGCAAATGACCAATATCAGCAAGGGTACTCTCGTTGTTAAAAAAGCCATCACCTTACTGGCTGATGGCTCTGAACAGATTGCAGATATTGCTCGTCTAATAGCAGGTATTACAGAACAAACCAATCTATTAGCCTTAAACGCCGCTATTGAGGCTGCCAGGGCCGGTGAGCATGGACGTGGCTTCTCTGTAGTGGCTGAAGAGGTCCGAAAACTAGCAGAAAAGGCCAAAGTAGCGACGGGTCAAATCACTTCCTTGGTGGTGGTAAACAGGGATAACATCCAGCACGCGGTGGCTGCTGTCGACGCGGAAGAGGTCTACGTGAATGATGGAATTAAGGTCGTAAACACCGCAGGTCTGAGCCTTAGTAATATTTTGACGATGGTTCATGAGGTTTCGGGTCAAGTGAGTGGAATGGCGGCTTCCATTCAGCAAATGGTGGGTGGCAGCCAACAAATTGTCTCTGGGGTTCAGCATATCAGCGCTGTCAGTCAGATAACCGCTGATCAAGCCGCCACCGTATCCGCAGCCATCGACGAATACACGGCTTCTAACGATCAGATTAACTCATCCTGTCAGACTCTGACAGACTTGGCCGGGGGCTTACAAACTGGGGTTAGGAATTTTAGTATCTAAGCGCGAGGTTGTTTGTATTTGAAATGAAAAGTATCATATCATCCCTAAACAAATCATGAAAAGGCTTGAACCACTAAAACGGTTCAAGCCTTTTGGGATTTACACTTTCGTTTGGTAGTAGTTCCTCTAAGTTCGAGGTCCTCTATATGGATGCATGGCTCTAGGTTTCCCTAAAATTTCAGCCCACATGACCCCTTGGAGTAGTTCGCTTTTCGTCACAGGAAGACGCATACCCGTTAGACAACTCTGACCCGAACGGTTCGTGGCTATCTTCTCCCTGGAAGTATGCTCAGGAGTACTCTTGTAGGCCTCTCCCCCAAGTATTCCTACGTAGTCGCTCGTCCCTTCGACGCCTTGGGTTCCTTCGACTCCTTGAGTTCCTTCGACTCCTTGAGTTCCTTCAGTTTCAACATAATAATCTTGTGGGTCCTCAAATTCCATAGGTTTAGGAGCGTTCATGGATCCTGCTTGATAAGGACTATTTTCCAAGGCTTGTTTTAGCTGATCACGCCATGTTCCGCGGGATATTCCCTGTACTACCTCTCTCACTGAGGTACCCTCCGGCATTTTTGATGGGTCAGGAAGTTTTCCCGGCGGTTGCATGCCACTCTTTTTCAGCGCCGAAGAAATTAACTGGTAAACAACGTAGATGATAATTACAATTGTGAAACCCGACATTATCCCACCTACTTCTTAGTTAAGATATCATTGCCTGATCCCGAGCCTGTTTCAACTTTACCTGTCTGGGCAATGTTACCTCTCATCTGAGTGTCTGCAATAATATTTTGCATGTTGTAATAATCCATAACGCCCAGTTTTCCTTCACGCAATGCCTGAGCCATAGCTTTAGGTATTTCCGCTTCTGCTTCGACAACCTTAGCCCGCATCTCTTCGACTGATGCTTTCATTTCCTGTTCTCTAGCAACAGCCATAGCACGTCGTTCTTCAGCTTTAGCTTGGGCAATGCGTTTATCCGCTTCCGCTTGGTCCATCTGAAGCTGAGCTCCAATGTTTTTACCTACATCGACATCCGCCATATCAATGGATAATATTTCAAACGCAGTTCCCGCATCTAATCCTTTTGCTAACACCGTTTGCGAAATCAGCTCTGGCTTTTCCAAGACTGCTTTATGGGATACTGAAGATCCAATACTGGTAACAATTCCTTCTCCAACTCGGGCGATAATGGTTTCTTCACCAGCACCACCTACCAGTCGATCAATATTGGCTCGTACAGTCACTTTGGCTTTAACTCTAAGCTCAATTCCGTTTTGCGCAACAGCAGAAACGACCGGAGTTTCAATCACTTTTGGATTCACTGACATTTGTACAGCTTGTAGCACATCCCGGCCTGCCAGATCAATGGCTGCTGCCCGCTCAAAGGGGAGCGGAATAGCTGCTCGTTCCGCAGCAATCAGAGCATTTACAACCCTATCAACATTACCGCCTGCCAGATAATGGGCTTCAAGTTGGTCTGTCGTAATCGCTAAACCTGCTTTATGTCCTTTAATCAAAGGATTCACGATTTTCATCGGAGTAACTCGGCGTAAGCGCATACCAATCAAGTTAAAAATCCCAACGTTCACCCCTGCCGCTAAGGCCGAAATCCAAAGTCCTACAGGGATAAAAGAGAGAAGTACGCTCAACAATACTACGACAAGAAGAATGATCAATATCGGCGCAATTAATGTTTCCATTCAGTGCTCGGTTGTAACCGAGCTTCACCTCCTATAATATTTTTTCTTCCCTAACTATGATCCTAGTCCCCTCAACTGCGATGACTTTAATACAAGTTCTAGGTCCAATAAACCCTCCTTCAGTAACGACATCTAAATGCTGACCATCAAAATCAGCCGTACCTGCCGGGCGCAACTGGGTTATAGATAACCCCACTCGACCTAGATACGTTTCATATTGAACTTTAGGTGCAACATATCCTCCTTTTAAGGTTTGGCTTGTACTTAAAGAGAATTTTCTCCACAATCGCCGAGTCCGTGGGGACCGAAAACTCCAGTAAGTAATAATTCCCAGGACTACCATCGAACCGACTGTATAGAGAACTCCTTCTAGCAAAGTGTCTGTTACTAAAAAGATTACCGTGGTTAAGACAGCGATCCCTAGAATTCCGCTGACCCCAAAGCCGGGAATTACGAACAATTCAAGCGCTATTAAAATAACTCCGAGCACAATCATCCAAATAATTATACCCTGCGACACAGTTCTCTCCTCCTTCCTATCTAGTTCAATAGTCTAGGCTATTTAACCACCGCTTAGCAATCTGTTTATATAAATTGGCTCTTGCCAATAAATTTAATATAACCAAAGTCGTCGCAACCGTTTCCTTATCCTCTTTAACCATCTCTTCTCCAACAAGCGTGTCCTCAACTTCTTGTTCTAGGCCTTGAAGCGATTTCTTCCAGTCCATCTGAGACCGATCAAAGATCTCACTGTAATACCTATAAAGTTTGGTTGGATTGATTCGGTCGTCTGAGGTATCCAAAAGGTTTTCATTAACAAAACCTAACAAATGAGAAACCTCTTCTAGCGATAACATATCACGCAAATCATTAATCAGCAGAATGTTCGCGACTTGTTCACGATTATATCTTTTCTTCTGTGGATGGGGAATATACTTACGCCTGACCCAGTTTTGAACGTGGTTAGGATTTATGTCGTTCTGACTAACCCTCTTAGCAACTTCAACGACCTGGGCAAGCATCATCGAGTCCAACTCCAGATAAGGTAGTGCCTTCTGTTTCTGTTCCAAATCATTTAACACTTCACGAATTGCTTCCATATGATTCGTATTCATACTCTCACCTGCTTATGTTTTAATGTTTCTCACTTCTTTATTAAGCATTCTTTATAATTACATTATATGATTGTTTTAATCACTTGTCAATATTGGTCTAATATTTTCTACCCCTCATGCCTTACAACTATTAACCCCCTTGTAAGGAAACATTTGTGCTACTAACTGCCTCTGAACTAGGTAATAGATTGGACTACTGAACTCCACTGCGTTAAAATGCAACTATCGGACTAATTGAACTATATTAAGGGAATAGGTTCTAACAAACAAAAGGAGTCGATGGAAAAATGATTTATGAAGGTAAAATTTATCGTCCACCCAGCGAAGCAAAAAGCATTATCTTACAAATCACGGTAGGATGCCAGCACAATGCCTGCACCTTCTGCACCATGTATAAGGATAAAACATTTCGAATAAAATCGCGTGCAGAAATCAACACTATTATCACCACAGTCCTGGCGCAGGACTCCGACGCGGAACGCATTTTTCTAGCGGACGGAGATGCGATCGCTGTAGATTCCTTACTACTGATTGAGGTGCTTGATCGTCTTTATGCAAACTTCCCGAATCTTAAACGTGTAGGAATCTATGGAGGCCCCAAAGATATTCTCGCCAAGAGCTCTAAAGAATTGGCCGATCTTAAAGCACATGGGCTAACGATGGTTTATTTAGGCGTAGAAAGCGGCCATAAAGGGATACTAAACTCCGTTGGTAAAGGCGTTACACCTGAACAGATGATTGCTGCAGGTCAAAAACTTAAGAAGAGCGGTTTAGCCCTCTCGTGTACTGTTATTATTGGACTTGGAGGACAAGTTCTTTCCCAAGAACATGCCCTTGAAACTGCACGAGTCATCAGCGCTATCGACCCTCACTATTTAGGCGCCCTAACCTTAATGGTTGAACCGAGTGCGCCGTTAGCCAAGGCAATTGAACGAGGGACTTTTCAAATTCTTACTCCCCTCGAATGCTTAACTGAACTTCGGACCATGATTAAGCATCTGAACGTTACCCACTGTGTTTTTCGTAGTAATCACGCTTCCAATTACTTGCCCCTGCGAGCAACACTCCCCGAGGACCAAGCTGAATTGTTGGCGAAAATCGACAAAGTTATTGGGAATCAATCACTCGAAGGTCTTACTCCCGAACATTGGCGCGGGCTATAATTAGGGTCTTCAGAAGTGTAAGTCACTTTATCTCATACTTGAAAAGGGTATATCGAACAAAAACAGTATTAGAAATGCAAGTGCCATTGATGGTATTAGGACCCAGAGAGGGTTCTTAAAATGGAGCCTCAAAAAAACAAACATCAAACAGTTAAATCCGATGGACCAATAGATATTCCAGCCATTGTAATGCAAAAAATATCCTAGCTGATAGGCTAGCCATTCTACTCCGGAATAGATGAACACCCAAAATAGTAGATACCGAAATTTCTTACTCCATCCATTTTCGGGGTAATATGGAAGGAAAATTAAAAGCGTGCAAGGAAATACTACCACAGCTACTAACAAGTCCATGAAGGTATGGCTGAGAACGGCAGAATGATATGCCCAGAGGGGTTTATTGTAGGACAAAACATTAAAAGTAACGTCCCCTATAATAAAATATAATATGGTAGAATAATACAACCTCCAGTGACGCCAATCCCCAATTTTCCAAGCAATGACCAGTGGAACAACTAGTACAATTAAAGGAAACATTTGGTACCTCCTGATGGTTTACTCGCGCTGACTTCTTAACTCTTTACGATTAGGCGCCTCAGGAGTCCTTTCTAACCAGCCTTGCGTGATCATTAAATCAAGTCCCCCTTTTGCATAATTTGCAACTTCAACATTTAGACGGCTCAAAGCTAATAGGATATCTTTTCTAGCACAATTTGCTAAGGCCGTACCTAATCCAGTCATACTGAGTGATGAAAATGCAGTGATACTAAATAGTATCAATTTGTCACTAAATGGAGCTTCTTTGGAATCACTCACTTGATGAATGGAATTTGTGGGAATTGCTAGGTCTTCCTCTAGCAAAATTGAGCCAAGAACTTCTATCTGTTTATCAGCGATCTGCTTTCCCCTTAATAAATAATCTTTCAATATCTTGGATTTTACAACCTGAACTAATCCCAATATTATTGTTCTTTCTATTAATTTTGATTGAGCGGTAACAAAACATTGTTCAATTTCAAGAGCATTAATAGGCCGCTTCTCTCCCATAAGCCCTTTGAAGTAGTTTGCCACATCGTGTACATATTCTACCCTGTTAGGAATAGGAATGTAGGGTGTCCGCTCCAATAGACCCTTTGCTAATAGGACGTCATTTGCTTTTTTAAATAACTCTATAGAATCTTTTAAACACCCTTCAAAAAAGCCACATATGTCAGGACGAACTGAATTGGAGAATGCAAGACTAAAATGAACCATACTATATCTAGCCTCGAATCTTGTATATGTAAGCATAAAACTATCTGAGAATAATTTTTTTGCGGTGACATCAAAATCTTCTTCAGTGAACCCGTAGGGTATAGGGAATTTTGCTCCCTTAAATATGTCTGTTATATCATTAATATGTTGCCTTGATCCCTCTAAAGCGAATTTCAAGACCGCCCGAGTATCAGGGTCTTTAGATTTTTCAACGAAGTACGAAAGATAACATTTTGCCATACTTTCACATAAATACGTTCGCCAAATTAAACCGATTTCAGAAGACGTTAGACTAATATTATCTAAGTCATGTTGAATCACATGATATCCACATACATTACCTTGTTTGCAACTATCCATATTTTCACCCCCCATTATTAATTTCTAGGTAAACTCTATAATTCTTGTTCATTATCCCCTATTCTAAAGAATCATAAATAGAATTGCCGAGAAACAAAGAACGTTTATGAAAAGAGTAATCCATGTTAAAGACCACGTCCAATGAATGTACTTAATAATATTTGTATATTTTTCAAACAGGATATTCTATGAGTTTTAATTCTACAACTATAAGGCCTATGAACCATGTAATCGATAATTTGAATAGGAAACAAGACAGGCTTCACGAATTTTTTTCTTGGGGATAAATACTTCCAATCGCCCACAGATTTATTCAGAATTAAAAAGATAGCACTAATGCACGACATTAGCATTCCCCCAGTCTTTATGAAAAATCCAAATAGAAATTAATTGCCCTCTATTTCCCTTTAAAGTTAACCCTTTTAGACACTATAAGAAAAGAATTTTAAATCTAGGAAGCAATAACATGATAAAAAAGCACAGTACAATCTACTTGAGAGATTGTACTGTGCTTTTTGAATAATTTGTAGTCTTTTAAAACGTCAGAAAAAGATTTCCTCTAATTCTAGCCAGCAGTTTAGTGAATCTATATTCCATATATTGGTTATATTATAGAGGTGTAATCTGACCAAATATTTTCGCTGAATACAAATCTATAAAATTAGGTTCCTAGTTAAAATGACATAGGGGGCATTAAAATGATTTTATCTAAGCAAGATTATAGGCTCTATGTTACCTCAGACTTAGCTGCCCATTATCAAACACGGTACAGATGGGTGTTTAAGTTTTCTCAACCACTGATCCATTTTCAGATGACGTTGAGAAAAGCGGAGTACTATGAGAACTGCAGGAAAGATAGTTTAGGTCGTATTTACCTAGTCCTGCTAAAACTTAAACTGATGAGGCTTTCGACAAAGCTGGGTTTTACCATTCCACGGCACGTATTTGGCCCTGGACTTAGTATCGCGCATTGGGGGAGTATTGTTGTCCATCCAGATGTGCGAGTTGGGAAAAACTGTAGAATTCATTCAGCTGTCAACATAGGGGTCTTTAATGGCGAATGCCCCATTATCGGTAATAACGTCTATATTGCCCCTGGAGCAAAATTATTTGGGGGCATAACGATTGGTGATAATGTAACGATAGGGGCGAATGCTGTTGTTAATAAAGATGTTCCCAGTAATGTAACTGTTGGAGGAATTCCTGCTAAGATCATCTCACAAAAAGATTCTTCGGGATTAATTGTCAAAGGGTATGAAAAAAGCTGTCATCTAGCGCGTGATCAAGGCATGGGGGCGGCCTTTCCTAAGGACCGGTTAGATTTATCTAAGGTAACTATCACCCTTCAAATAAAAAGTAAATCCAAGTATCAGAAGTTGGTTTGAAGCCTATAACTTATATTATTTGCTAATATGATACTAACTCAAGCATTGCTTCCACTGCCCGTTCTGTAGAGTGTCCCGGTAAAGCCAAAGCCGCTTTTCTCCGAATTTTCTCAATATCCTCCGGATGCCTTATAAAACGATTTAAAATGCGTGATAATTTCTGCTCGTTACCTGCCACGAATCCTGCCCCGATACGCTCTACAAAATGTGCGTTTTCTTGTTCTTGTCCGGGAATTGGTTTGTAAATAACCAGGGGCAAGTGCTTCGTTAACGCCTCAGAAACCGTCAACCCGCCCGCCTTTGTTATAATGAGATCAGATACCGACATTAATTCCTCAACATTATTCACGAACTCTAGCCGAATCATAGTGTTGCGCCCTTGCGCAATGACTTCTTCTAAAGAAATATATAATTTTCTATTTTTACCACAAACAATAATTGTTTGGACAGGAAGTAACGAATCTGCGAGTTTTTTGCAGATTCGTTTCGCGCTTTTTAACACTCCATATGATCCGCCCATCACTAAAAAGGTAGGAATACCCGATTTCAAACCTAACTTAGTTCTGAGTTGACCTCGCTCCATTTCCCCTTCGAATTTCAGACTGACCGGAATCCCCGTAACATGAATACGTTGCGCGTTTATTCCCCAAGATGCTAAGCTTTCCTTTACCTGTTTACAAGCCACCACGTATCCATCAACGCCTTGATGCACCCAATGGCTGTGAACTGTATAATCCGTTATTACAGTGATCAGCGGGACCTGAAGAAGTTGTTCGAGCCTGAGTTGAGCGAGAATAGAAGAAACGGTAGGATAAGTGCACACGATTAGATCTGGTTTAAATTCTTGTATGTATTTAAGAAAATGACTTCGTCCCAATTGATTAAGAAAATGTTGACTCTTAGATCGGAGTTGTATCTTCCCTGTTTTATAGTATAATCTTCCCCACATCTTTGGAATATATTTAAGCATCTTACTATAGCCAATTTTTATAAAGCTATTAATCGTTTGATTTAAAAAGTCACCGAAATCTAAATGAATAATTTTTGCCGAAGGATGCTTGAGAAGTATCCCTTCAATAACAGCTTCAGCTGCCCGCAAATGTCCGTTTCCGAATGCTGCGGAGAAAACGAGAACCCTTAACTGTTTCAAAGACTGACCTCCCTCTTAGCTACAAATTGTCAAACTAGTCTGCTTGAAAGTTCAGAGAGTTTAACGACGTTATGCTCTATTATAATGATATCCGTCTGAAAAGAAAAGGGAAGAGGATCATCATCCGATGCTAGGATGATGATCCTCTTCCCTTTTTCCCCAATATTAATGAAGTACCCATGGGTCGTATTGCCAATATGGTTTTTTCGCGTTAAATGACGTATCATGAACATACTAGAGAGGAGAAATTAAACATGTCTCAGATACTACATAAAACAAACGCTGCTCGTATTCTCGATAAGTGCAACATACCCTATGAATTAAAGGAATACACCGTGGATGAAGCTGATCTATCTGCGCTGAACGTTGCCCAGAAGGTCGACCTACCCATTGAGCAAGTCTATAAAACATTGGTCGCTCGAGGCGATAAAACTGGAGTGATCGTCGCTTGTATTCAGGGTGATCACGAACTCCATCTCAAAAGCTTAGCATCCCTTAGTGGAAATAAGAAAGTAGACGTTGTGTCACTTAAAGAAGTCCGACCTCTGACAGGGTACATACGGGGTGGTGTTTCACCCATAGGTATGAAGAAGCCTTATCCAGTCTTTATTGACTTAGCTATTAATAACCATGCCTCGATTGCTGTCAGTGCCGGATTACGAGGACTTCAGCTCTTTCTCAGTCCTATCGGTTTGATCACTGCGACGAAGGCACAATTAGGTGATATTTCTACGAAGCTATAATTAATAATGTACTCCTTGTTGGAAGAAGTGAGAAGGGTTGAAGTATTAATTTTCTGATGTGCCTATTTGTTGACCATTTCCCAGAGATGCTTGGACAGGATTTGGCAAAGAAAACAGAAAGATTATTAAAAACACAAGGATAAATCTTTTTTTCACGCTTACTTCCATTCTTTCAGTAGGCTCAATTTTGCTTTTGCTCTGCAAAATTGGCTATACTGAAATATCGTCAAATTAGAAAGGACAGCTATGAGTAAAATATTACATTTCTTTCAATAATCTTTTATTTTAAATATAGTGCCTCCTTCTAACGCACCTAAGCGCTTGACACCTTAGCTCTATGTACTATAATAATTACTAAACTACGGCGCTTTTTATCTAAAAATAGCAAAAAAATTGATAACGCTAAACCGACAAAGGGGAGGAATCATTTTGCGCAGTGATATCGTTAAAAAAGGCTCAACTAAAGCAGCACATCGTGCTCTCTTTTATGCAATGGGCTTTACACCTGAAGATCTAGAGAAGCCCTTAATTGGGATTGTGAATGCTTTTAATGAAATCATTCCTGGCCACGGACACTTAAAAGATTTGGCCCAGGCCGCTAAATTAGGGGTATCGGCCGCGGGTGGCACGCCGCTAGAAGTACCCGCCATTGGGGTTTGCGATGGCATCGCCATGGGCCATAAAGGTATGAATTTCTCACTGCCTAGTCGTGAGCTAATTGCCGATTCAATAGAAGCAATGGCCCAAGCGCATGCTTTAGACGGACTGGTCTTAATCCCAAATTGTGATAAAATCGTTCCCGGCATGCTCATGGCTGCTGCACGCCTCAACATTCCTTGTATCGTTGTCAGCGGTGGTCCCATGTTAGCCGGCCGCTACCAGGGAAAAAGCATTAGTGTTAGCCAGATTTTTGAAGCTGCTGGCCAATTTGAAAGCGGGAAGATCAGTGCAACTGAACTGGCTGCTATGGAGCAATCCGCCTGCCCTGGCTATGGCTCATGTGCCGGTCTATTTACTGCCAATACTATGAATTGCTTAACGGAGGTTCTCGGCATGGCACTCCCTGGTAACGGGACTATTCCCGCTGCGAACTCGGGGGCGCGCAAAATGTTGGCAAAACGGTCTGGCTCTTTAATCGTTGATCTTGTGAAAAAGGATCTAAAGCCTCGGGACATCTTGACCCAAGAAGCCTTCGAAAACGCCATAACGCTTGACATGGGAATTGGGGGATCGTCAAATACGGTCTTACATCTCACAGCACTCGCGCATGAGGTTGGGATTGAGCTTCCGCTTACTCTCTTTGATTCCATTAGTGCCAAGACCCCTTATATCACTAAGCTCAGCCCTTCCGGCATTCACCATCTTCAAGACCTTAATGAAGCTGGAGGTATTAATGCCGTCATGTATGAACTGAACAAGGCTGGCGTCCTTCATACGGATGCTTTAACCGTTAGTGGACCACTGGGAGATCGTTTAGGAAACGCTCAGACGGCTTGTCCCGATGTCATTCACTCAATTGAGAACGCCTACCGCAAAACGGGGGGCATCGCAGTGCTGTCTGGAAATTTAGCGCCGGACAAGGCCATCGTTAAAGCAAGTGCGGTTCAAGATGACATGCTTGTGTTTGAAGGTCCAGCCCGAGCTTACAACTCTGAAGAGGAAGTACTCGAAGCGCTGTTAAATAAACAGATTCATGATGGGGAAGTTGTGGTGATCCGCTATGAAGGACCTAAAGGTGGCCCGGGAATGAAGGAGATGCTCAATCCCACCGCTATTATTACTGGCATGGGATTACGTGTGGCCTTACTCACCGACGGTCGTTTCAGTGGAGCAACTCGGGGTGCATGTATCGGTCATATCTGTCCGGAGGCCATGGAAGGGGGACCCATAGCCCTCGTGGAAAATGGTGACCTCATTTCCATTAATATCCCCCAACGTTCCTTGCAACTGCTGGTTTCAGACGAGGAGCTCGAAAAACGTCGACGGACTTGGGTAAGACCTGAGCCCCGGGTCAAATCTGGTTATCTGGCGAGGTATGCCAAATTAGTATCTTCCGCAAACAAAGGCGCAGTTTTGTTATAAGGTATGTTAAAAGTAGAGGCCGGGATTAATCTCGGCCTCTACTTTTTTCATTGTTAAGTCGTAAAATTACAACGGTTTACTGTAATTTTCATATTTGGGGTAAAATAAAGCAAACGTTATAAGGAGGACATAACCAATGAACTTCGAATTGCCAAAATACATGCAACCTGATTTTGACCAAGAACCTTTGCGATCTGCACCAGATGCTACCATTGTTGTCGTAACGAAAGATGGAGTGGCACCAGAACACTATCATGCCCTCTCAATATATCCGGAGTATTTTAAAATTAAAGGCCAATGGATTTTAGCGAGTGAAAGCAGGATGGATGCTGTACCAGTCCTAAGTACAGAGGGAACTATTCAAGTTGTCGAATTCAGGAATCTAAAAGTTGGAGATAACGTCATCGTCGGTCGAACCGAAGACGGGCTTGAAGGAATCTACGTATATGCAAAAGGCTTTAGTACGAACGATTCCAATTCAGATTTATTTGCTTTTAGGGCTGGTCGTTCCAGAGAGACAGCTTATTCAATGGACTACAACCAGCTCTATGAACTCCTAAACTATGAAAAGGATAACGGTTATATCGTCTGGGTTCTGGGTCCAGCCGTTGTCTTTGACTACGATTCCAGGCAAGCGCTTTCCTCCTTAATTTCCAATGGGTATGCTCATGCGATCCTTGCGGGTAACGCCATGGCCACCCATGACCTCGAAGCCGCTTTATTTGGTACCGCTTTGGGCCAACATACCTATAGCCAACAATCTCCACCGAACGCTCATTATCACCATTTAGACTTAATTAATAAAGCCAGGGAAGCTGGTTCCCTTGAGTTGCTACTTAAAAAGGAAGGCATTGAGGATGGGGTTGTTTATTCAGCCATCACCAATAACGTCCCTTTGGTCCTTGCTGGGTCCATTCGTGACGATGGACCCCTCCCGCCCGTCATTGCGAATGTGTATGAGGCTCAAGATGAAATGCGCAACCATACCCGTAAAGCCACCACAGTTATTTGTCTTGCGACACAACTCCATACCATTGCAGCAGGGAATATGACCCCGGTCTACACACAAAAAAACGGTGAAATCAGGCCGGTTTATATTTACTGTGTTGACATCTCTGAGTTTGCAGTCAATAAACTTAAGGATCGAGGTTCGTTAGCTGTGACCTCTTTGGTTACCAATGTTCAGGATTTTGTCGTACATTTAAAGAATAACTTAGTAACGACTTAACATAAGTCCAAGAGTGTACGTCGGGACTGGTGTTGACTTTGCACTCTTGCTTACTCAAGACTCAAGGCTTAGCACATCTTTTGCTAATTATTCGTAAACAGAACAAAGAGGCAAGCCCCATTTTGTGGGACTTGCCTCTTTGTTCTGTTTACATGATAACTAAACGCCAGGGTTTATAACTACCTTACATCTTAACGACTTCGCTCCACATCACTTACTTCGGTAATACAAAAGAGCTCTTCAAAGACACAATTCTGTTAAAGACCAGCTGGTCTTGAGTTGTATTCAAGGGATCGACGTTAAAGTAACCATGTCTGAAGAACTGAAATTTTTCCTGGGGCTTTGAGTCTTTCATGTTTGGTTCTATGAAGCCATGAACAATATCTAAAGACCTGGGATTAAGGTGATCCAGAAAAGATGCCCCTTCTTCCATATCTTCATCCAAAATTAATGCTTCGTATAAACGGAATTCCGCAGGTACAGCCTGTGAGGCTTCCACCCAGTGAATCGTCCCTTTAACTTTTCTACCTGTGAACCCTGACCCGCTCTTGGTCTCCTCGTCGTAAGTACAATGCAGTTCAATGACTTTTCCCGTCTCGTCCTTTACTATATCATTACATTTAATAAAATAAGCGTTTTTTAGCCGAACTTCATTCCCCGGGAAAAGTCTATGATACTTCGCAGGTGGAATCTCCATAAAGTCCTCTTGTTCAATATAAATTTCGCGAGAAAAAGGAATTTGACGAGTACCCATATCAGGATTTTCCGGGTTATTTTCCGCCTCTAACATCTCCACCTGATTTTCGGGATAATTTGTAATAACCACCTTTAGTGGTTCTAGTACAGCCATGGTTCTCGGTGCTTTAAGTTTCAAATCCTCCCGGATAAAATGTTCGAGCATCTTAGTGTCGACAACACTATCCACCTTGGCCACCCCTATCTCCCTAGCGAAGGTGCGTATAGCCTCTGCCGTATACCCCCTGCGACGAAGTCCTGAGATGGTCGGCATACGGGGATCATTCCACCCGTCCACGACATGCTCATCCACCAGTTGCTTAAGCTTTCGCTTACTCATGACCGTATTCGTAATATTTAACCGCGCGAACTCGTATTGATTAGGCCTATTGTCCATCTCGCATTCCCGGATGACCCAATTGTACAAAGGACGATGATCCTCAAATTCTAAAGTACAGATTGAATGTGTGACGCCTTCGATAGCATCTTCAATAGGGTGCGCAAAATCATACATTGGATAGATACACCATTTATCTCCTGTATTGTGATGGGTAGCATGGGCAATTCGGTAAAGCACAGGATCGCGCATATTTATATTAGGCGAAGCCATGTCAATTTTAGCTCGTAATACCTTTTCACTGTCTTTGAACTCCCCTTGACGCATACGTTCAAACAGCGCTAGGTTTTCTTCAACTGACCGATCTCGAGAAGGGCTTCCTACACCCGCTTCTGTCAGCGATCCCCTCATTTGTCGTATTTCCTCCGCGGTGGAATCACAAGCATACGCTTTACCCTTTTTAATGAGTAACACTGCGCGGCTGTACATTTCCTCAAAATAATTTGACGCAAAGAACAATTCATCCCATTCATACCCTAGCCACACTACATCTTCCTTAATAGATTCCACGTATTCGGTGTCTTCTTTCGAGGGATTAGTGTCGTCAAAGCGCAGATAAGTCTTACCCTTGAATTCATCGGCTAGTTCGAAGTTAAGAATAATCGATTTAGCATGTCCAATATGTAAATAGCCGTTGGGTTCCGGAGGGAACCGCGTGATAATGTGATCAACTTTATCTAATTTTAGGTCTTCCATGATAATATTTCTCAGGAAATTTGAAGTGGGCTTGTTTTCCATCGGTTATCAACCTTTCTTCCAACTCTGATCCTGCATTGCTGATTTTACCCTTGCCCTTAATCATACCGTAAACTGGGTGAGAGATCAACTTTACGTCCTTAATTACCTTTAGATCTATAGCCTAGAATTCAAATTCCAAGTTACCTGGTGTTAGAGAATTCCTCTAATAGTTCTAGGCTAGTAATATATTTGCCTAGAACTAAATATATTAGTCTGAAATAGCACGTTATTGGATATAATTGGAACATAGAGAGCGTTGCAGGGGAAGTCCTGAGCGTCTTAGGAGGAATATAATAGTGGCTATATCTGGAAATATTTCCGATCTAAAACTACTGATCGCTTTATTTGGCAATGTAACGATACAAGAGATTCTTGTATTTCAAGCAGAAAGAACTATACCTGATTATAGGGTTGCGTGATAAACCATTAATCATAATTTAAAGCACAAAAAGGAGGCAAATGCCTCTTTTTTGTGCTTTAAATAAGAACTCCGTGCAGTAGATTATTGTGACTTGATTTCAACGAGTGCAACTGAAGCTTCCACTGTCTTGTTCTCACGAAATATCGTAACGGTGACTGTGTCACCTGGCTGATACTTGAACAACTCATGGGTTAAGGCCAGAGAGTTCTTAATGTCTTTACCATTAATCTTCGTCAAAATATCTGCCGCCCTTATCCCTGCTTTATCAGCCGGGCCTCCCGCCGTGACTTTAGCAACATAGGCCCCCGCTGGCCAACCTTTTTGACTCGCATACTCTGCCGTATAGCGAGGATCAATTTGCACATTTAGTCCTGGATGACTTGCATACCCTTTTTCTATCAGTTGTTTAATAGTCGGCATGGCGTCTGACATAGGAATGGCAAAACCCATTCCTTCGAATCCAGGTTCCTGATTCTTAGCAGAATTAATCCCGATAACTTCACCCTGGTAATTCACAAGTGGACCCCCACTATTTCCAGGGTTAATGGCCGCATCGGTTTGGATGAGGTTGAAACTTGCTTCGCCCTCAATATCTAAGATCCGATTCGTTGCCGAAATAACACCGGTCGTCACGGAGCGTGCAAATTCTTGTCCGCCGGGATTCCCGATGGCAACCACGGGTTCACCGACTTGGAGTTTCGAAGAATCTCCCTGCTTCGTTGCAATGAGGTTTTTTGTGTCTGAAATCTGAACGACCGCTAGGTCTGTACGTGGATCGGCGCCCACCAGTTTTGCTTCAATATTACGTCCATCGGCCAGACTAACAACAATTTTTTCCGCCCCTACAACAACATGGTTATTCGTAACAATGTACCCCTGTTGGGCATCAATGATAAAGCCGGACCCACTTGCCACTTCAGTGAGTGAGCTCCCACCAAATATAGCCCCTGTGGCCTTAAAATTAGCAATCCCAACAACGGCTGGACCCGTCGCTTTCGCAATCTGAGCAACAGGAAAATTAGTCACCTCTCCAGTATCGATGGTCGGAGTTGTCGACCCATCGTTTAAGACGACTTGATTGGTAGGTGCCTGTTGCTTAGTACCGTATATAGATGGAACCATAGCTACCGCGATGACCCCACCCAGCAAAGCACTGATTAAAGCGACTGCAACCGTTGAAAAGAAACCGCGTCCTCTGCCTGAATAATTATTTTTGTCGTTATAATAACTCATGGCGCCTCCTCAGGCTAAGTATTCTTTCAGCACGATCAGTTCATGCGGCGAATGTCGAGGAGCCACCTGCACCTGACCATCCCGGTACTCCCTTGATCTATCGGAATCTCTCAGCATACGCAACACCGTCGACAACGCAATTTCGGGAGTATTATTTTCTTCACTTAGGTGGGCCAGTATGACTCGTTGCGTTTTTTCAGTCATCCATTCCATGAGCCCTTCAGCTAACTGCTTATTTTCCAGATGACCGTATTGTCCCCCAATCCGCTTCTTTAGATACGCTGGATAGGATCCAAACTTTAACATCTGATCATCATAGTTAGCCTCAACAACAAAAGCATCACACCCTTTTAGATGACGGTGCATTTCTTGTGTAATCACGCCACTATCCGTGGCAATACCGATTGCCAAGTCCTTTTTGCCCTCACGTTTGGGCCTCAAGATCTTTAATCCATAGCTTTCTCGGCTGTCATGCGACGTAGGGTAGAGCAGAACTTCAAGCCCCGCACAGGAAAATGATTCTTGAACCTCCCTATGTTGGTTTTCCGCAAGCTTTCCTAGTAATGGATCCATGACCTCCCATAAGCCCTTTGTGGCATAGATGGGTATTTTAAGTTTGCGGGCAAGCACACCCACTCCGCGGATATGATCCACATGTTCATGAGTGACCACGATCCCTTCGATTTGCGAGTCGGCTATGTCTAACAGGGAGAGGTTATATAATAGCCTCTTCCCACTAATCCCGCAATCCACTAGCAAATGACGGTTGTCTTCACCGACCAAAATTGCGTTGCCGGAACTTCCGCTCGCTAAGGTCGTAAAATGCATGTCTCGTTCCTCCATGTGTCGTTCAGAACTATTTATTTTCCGGTCGTATTATTGACGGCTGGGTTGGGGTTGGGGTTTGCACTTCCGTTTGCTGCCGGTGTCGTCTTGAGGGCCGCTTGTGCCTGACTTATGAGTGATTTAATATCATCTTTTTCTGCACTGGTGGAAGCAATAGGCTGAGCCTTCTCCCACTGGGTGATAGCGCCTGCGAAGTCTTGTTTCACATTAGCGAGAAAAATTCCGTAATTGACCAAACCGTTCAGATGATCTGGTTTAATCGCTAACGCTTCTAGAAAACTCTTCTCCGCTAGCTCATTATCCCCACTTTTGAAAGCAGCAGTTGCTAAATCCACGAGAATATTTGGGTCTTTATTTGTTTTCAGTACATTCTGATAAGCCTCAACCGCATGTTTAAAATTCTCTGCAGTCTCGGTAGGCGCGACCTGTTCGGCAGCCACTCCGGCGTCATAATATTCATTGCCTAACGCAGTTTGCAAGGGTACATTCCCAGGATCTAACTTTGCCTGCTCAACCATGGCTTCAATGCGCGCTTTTTGGGCTTCGTAAGCTGCTGTAGCATTGGCAGTCTTACTCGAAGTCGAATCGGCGGGTTTATTACCCCCGCTAACGAAATACCCAAGAAACCCCGAACCAATCATGGCAATACTTAAAAGAACAGTAAGAATCGCAGCAAAAATACGTTGCGTCTTTTTGTTCAAACAGCTCTCCTCCTTAACCATATAATACCAAGTTCCATTGTAACATGTCTTCTCAAACCATCCAAACAAAATATCGCGCTATTCAAACAACTTATGGAAACTATTAACAGCGCACTTCCACTTCTGAGGCTGAGACTGTATTTTGTTGAATTTCTTTTATTTTAACATAGAACGCCACTTCTAAGCGTTTTCTCTGCAGCTCACACCCCAAGGTGTAGACCTCTGTCAGTTTGTTGGTGAACCCAACGTTTGCCGCATGACACCCTCCGCTACAAGCAAAGCGTGCCCAGCACTCCCGGCAAGACGATTTGGCATAGACATTTGCTGCGCGAAAGTCCTGTACCAACTCAGTCTTAAGTTGATGAGGATTCTCGTCATAGAGGGACCCCATTTTATACTTAGCTTGACCCACAAACTGATGACAGGGATAGAGGTCTCCCTCAGGACAAATTGCAACATACTCGTGACCAGCGCCACAGCCAGTAAGTCGTTTGATCAGACAGGGTCCCTGGTCTAACGCCACATTGAAATGAAAGAAATTAAAGGATTTGTCTTGGGCTCGGCGCATTAAGAGCTCTTCACCGAGACGATCATACGAGGCTCGTATTTTGCTTAAATCCCCTTCTTGGAAAGCATAAGCATCCTTTGGTCCAGCGACAACAGGTTCCATAGAAATCTGATTCAACCCTAAATCTGCTATGTGCAAAACATCACGATCGAAATCTAAGTTAAAATGTGTGTAGGTTCCACGAACGTAGTAATAAGTTCCCACTGCGTAGGGTGAACTTTCAGGACGTTTCGTTGCAAACTGCTTGAATAGAGGGGTGACTTTAGAGTAACTTCCTCTACCATCAGCATAAGGACGCATACGGTCATGAACTTCTGGTCGACCATCTAAGCTCAGGACCACACTGATGTTCTCTTGCTCTAGATAATCTTGAACCAACTCATCGAGCAATACGCCATTTGTGGTCAGCGTGAATTTAATCGTTTTATTGATGTCTGCTGCAGCTTTTCTTCCGTATTGAACCAACTCCTTAACCACCTTAAAGTTCAGGAGCGGTTCCCCACCGAAGAAGTCAACTTCGCAATGACTTCGATGACCTGATGACTCTAAAACAAAGTCAATCCCTCTTTTACCCGTCTCAAAATCCATGAGCGTCCTGCTCCCACCAAAGGCTCCAGTCCCTGCAAAACAATATTTGCAGCGCAGATTACAATCATGGGCAACATGAAGACAAATTGCTTTGATGATTGGTTTAGATGGATAATTTAAGGTTACCTCCGCTATTTCTCCGGAGAAAAGGGTTCCTTCCTTCCATCGTTCCTCTAGTTCATCAAAAATTCCTGAAATTTCTTCTACCACAATTGCTTTATTACCCACTTGACTAAGGGCCTGGTTCACCGCCTCTAAAGTGATGTCCTTGTCCATCTCTTGCAAAGCCTCGCAAGCCTTTAGGACCTCAAATGTCCCCTCATCTAGAACATGCAACGAACCGGAATTAACATCATGCGCTATCCACAAATTTCCTTGGTGGTAGCTATGAACATTCTTCTTAATGTTATATCCCTTAATATTAAAGTTATTGAACATCTAGATTCTCCCCTTCTTGCCTGTCAATTAAATAGAACAGAACCCAACCCTATGTGGGTGGGTTCTGCAATCCTATGTTCGATATAGCCAAACCTTATTTAACACACACTTGGTTCCCAACCGTGCACGACGTCTTACAAGCTGATTGGCAAGAGGTCTGACACTTGCCACACCCTCCGGTCTTCACCGTTGCACTTAGGTTTGATTTCACTATGGTCTGAATGTGTTTTGCCATTAAAACACCCTCCTCTCGATACTCACGTCTTTTAATTCAGTTTAAATTATAACACAAGTACAATTAAAAAGGCAAAGCACAGCACGTATAGATCATTATTTTTATTCTAATTTTAGCCACCTTAGAGCAATTATGGATAAAACGGGTTACCACGGTGGAGGACGTTTTGGAACTAGTAATGCCTGAACGCCAGGATGTAGGCAGTCACACTAATTTGATGGCCCTACGCCATCACTTAGGCAGTATCTCGTCGTATTTTTTTAATCATCCACGCTAACGAATATAATACTTCTCACTGAGATATAATTTTTTGGGAGTTGTTTTTGATTTTCAGAATCTCAGGCAAAACAAAAAGGACCCTCGTCTTTCAAGCGTGAAAAACACAAAGTCCTTGTTATTACTGATGGAGCGGACGACGAGATTCGAACTCGCGATCCTCGGCTTGGGAAGCCAATACTCTACCGCTGAGCCACGTCCGCATAATATACCCAACTTATGATTCATTATAGACAAGCTTCCAAAATTCGTCAAGTCTATGAATGGTGCCTCAGGACGTTCATCCTCAAGCTAGGTCAAACTGATATATAAGGGGTTTTTCTGTTTTAAGTCCATTTAACACCATTGGACTCCCTTTTCCCCAACAAAGAGAATTATAAGCGTAGTGATCTAATATGTCAACTAATATTAACATTTCTTAATAGATTAGAACAATTAAAATAACCACGACCAGATAATTCTTTAGGTCGCAGTTGTTTTACATAAACATTGTACAGGTTTGTAATTACAATTATTCGGTAATGGGTAAGTTTATGAAATATTAATAGGCTCACATCTAAATTGTGCATCAAATATATTCTTCTGTATTTGGTCAATAATAACGTTTTTGTCCGTCATTATATCTAGCTTTATGAGTATTTCTGATAAAATTTTCTTTAGTCTGAAATATGATGAATATGAGTCTTCGAAAAACCATTTATACTTTAACTTTAAAAGTTTATCAGGATCGCCATGAACGACAAGACTTCGAATATCATACATCTGCTTTATAAAGTTAAACGTATTTTTTCGATTATCCTCGTTGTCGGATAGTATTACTGAAGCACGTAAAGATGTTTTTTGGGACAACCCTTCCTCTTTATTAGTAAGCAATGCTTCAAGTCCACTTACTAAGTATAAGACCCCACCATCAATAGACGAAGCTGAACATGCATTCAAGTAATAGTTATATGCAACTTGCCATGGAGCAAATTTATACTGTTCATTTCCTTGCTTTGTATCCGTAGTGGCTTTCTGGTTTCTCCTACATAATATAGTGAATATTAACCTTAAAAGTTGGAATTTTTCCTCTGTAAATTCTATTTTAGAATAATCAATAATATCTGTTAAATCTTTTTCATTCACATAATAGTCTATAATGTATCTCCTCATTGAGGTTACTAGTCCATTTTCATCGTGTGATTTTGGGTAAATATGTATTTCTGGAAAAGTTAATTTCATGGCATATATGAAAATTGGAATACAACTATCAACAATTATGTCATTTAAATTATCATGTAAAAGAGTAATATAGTTACGTGATTTTCTAGAACCTTTAATGAATTTGAAATATTTATTAAAGGTTATTTCCGTCAAATCACTAAAATATAGATTATCAAAATCAATTTTTTCCATTATTCAATACCCCCATCTAATGTACATATTATATAAGACCCTTTTTAGAGAACCTTTATTTCAATTATCAAATTCCAATTTATAATAATTTCGACATAAGTTTTCCAATTCCTTTTAGGGAAAATATTTTAGTTTTGACCTTAAAGATAACCATTCTTGCTGTAGTAATTGTTCAGTTGCACCCTCTTTTGTTCAACACCCTCCACCTCTAGAAGAGTTAAATGACATGACTAGATCAGCAAATAAGAGGCAAGGTAATCCCTGTTTATTACCTTGCCTCTTAATGTGCAAGCAAAAGAAAGAGTTCTTATCCCTTCTTTACTTCAAATCACCTACGCTGTTTTCTCTGTAATTGTAACTTAAGTTTCGCACCCTCTAAATCGCTGCTTCTGTGATTTCCAGGTAGCCTAATGTGATTGTTGCCCTTTGATTATTAATGATTAACTAGCTTTTTCAAGGGTTTTTAGCTGATTAGTAAGAAAAGAATCCTCAAATAGT
>DASRMG010000147.1:0-40865 GCA_035648035.1 Desulfosporosinus sp.
TTCTTCACGTACCAAACGAACTATATCTGCCTTGAATTCTTTATCATACCGTTTCCCGTTGTTTGACATAATTTTCGCCCCCCACAGGTTTAGTTTACACTAACTTCCCTGTGTCCGGCGAATCGGGTATACGTCATATCGCCTAATTTGTAAAGCTGTACAAACGATGCTGCTATGGCCACATAATACGGGGTCTGCGTTTCCCCGCCGCTTTTTTCTCCATAGATCTTAGAAAAGCGTTGAATGGTACCGTCTTTTTGCTCAACGATAATGTCATAGTCTAAATAGCTCCGATAATCTGTGTACTCCGCCAACACTTTTTCACCTTTATCATCATAGGCAGTTAGTTTGGCAAATAAGTCTTCCATCTCTTCCTTATAGTCTTCTTCAAACGATTGGGACCATAGATTCATGCCCATTTCATTCTTCCTAGACGTAATCATCTGATAAATGCTTTCTTTTGTCTTATTATGTGTTAATTCAAATTTATAACTGTCCTCCCCATAATAGACGTTCTTTAAGGCTGCATTGAGATTTTTGAATTCCAATTTAGCATCTTCGATATTTTCCCGAAGCCTTGCCAGAAACGATTCCCGAAACTCAAGGTGGCAATTTTCTTTGGCTTTTTCTAGATCATCTTCATACTTTATAATGTCCGCCGACACGAGTTTGTGATGTTCCTTAACATACTCCTGCACTAGCTGATCGCCCGATCCTAAGTCACAGTCGTACTTACTGCAATAACTCAGTTGCAGTTTGATAAGCTCCCCACTCAGTTCAATTTTCTTATGGTCCAATCCCACTTTCAGCGGTGAAAAGTTCTGTACAATCGTTGCGGGAGTCTTGGTTTTTAGTTGCTCGTTGAATTTGTCCCTTCCCAGTTCGGCCAACTCAAGATCCTCATCACATAGTAGCTTAAAGCGCTTTATTAAGTTAGTAATTAAGAGCTGCAACTCCTTCATTTCAGCTGAAGCACCTTCGATCTTATTCTTGAAACTACCGATCATTTCTTTCGTCTTGCCATGTTCCTTTTGCAGTGTAATAACTTGCCCATGACAAGCCTGAATCTGCATTTGAATTTCAATAATGCTGGGATCATTTTCCGCTGTTTTCAGTTCAAGCCTTTCGGTTCTAATCCGTTCATTGATCTCTTTAAATTGCATTGGAGCATTAATGTTCTCTTGAATTACATCAATGTTGCAGCGCTCGAGCTTGTCGATGATTTTCCCAAACGTCGTTAAATTCTCTTCAGCAACCCTTATATCTTCATTAATGCCTTTCAGTTCAGCGAGTTTGTTTTTAAGCTGAACCTCAAAGGCATGCGCGCCAATATAAGGCGTACGATAAACCTTCTCATCAATTCTTCTCACCGCATGATTTTGGTAAAGCATGCAGTCTGCTGTCATTGCCACCCTATAATCTTTTAGACGTTGAACTTCTTCACAGCGACTCACCCGGTTAAGCAGATAGACCGCGTAGGTTCGTGCCCAGCGATTGTCACTTTTGATGACATACGCCAGTGACGCGTTATCAGCGCCTGTATTAAGGTCCAGTTTGTTGGTATTCACAAGACCCACCGTGTGAATATCCTTTTTAATCCGATTGTAAACCTCTAAAGCCGCCCCGTAGTGTTGGGGTTCAACAATTAGGTAGAATCTCTGGGTATTTAAATAGCCTTCAACCGCATTATGCCAGGCAGGATCGGTAATTTCCAGTAAATCAGACAATATCCGGGGTTCACTACGGATGCCTTGGTTAATAAACTCTTGTTTTATCGCTAATAACAGCTTTGTAGTATTGTCTGGATAAGTGAGTTTTTTGTTTTGAAGATCTTTAATTTCCTTTTCGAGTTTTATTTTGGTCACTTTATATTTATCAAGCAAATCCTTTTGTCTGACGTTATCGGAAGTATAGCCTTCTAATAACAACTTTAATTCTTTTTTCAGGCTGTAGATATGTTCAGTTTGCACTTCATTATCATTCGGATCTACCGAACCTAACTTTAAGAGCTCATCCTTGGAAAGAATATAGACTTCAAATTTATTTAACAAGGTCAAGGCGTCTGCTACGATCTCCAGCATAGCTTCTAGCTTTCGCACCGAGGCTTCAGTATGGCGCTTGTCTTGTTCAAGTATTTGTATACGATGCTTAGTATCTTTGATCAGTTGTGCTGTTTCGTTTTGGCCCAGCGCAACTTGCAAATTCGTTAGCCTATCCTGTTCATTTTCGAGACTTGAGCTTAAAGCTGCTTCTTTAGCTTGTTCTCTCATCAAGTTTTGACTAAGGCTTTCCTGGCTTCGCTCCAGCCCCTCAAACTCTAGTTTCTTTGCTTCCAAATCAGCCTTCTTGATCAGAATTTCATTGGTCTTAATTTCACGTTCTTTGGCGATAATATCTTCGTTTTTGGCAAGAATTGCTTTCAGCTCAGCAATCTTGTCTTTAGTGAGCTCCATGAGATCTTCAAGCTCTTTTAAGGCTGCAATATTATTGCGCAAGGTGGCTACCTCAATGGCCTTTTCCGAAAGAATAAATTTATTAATAAAGTCCTTAACATTAACCATCGGCTTGAAGGCCAGCGACTTGGGGATCATGTCAAAGAATCGGTCTTCCAAATTGCCCAGCCTGCGGCGAAATCGTTCTTTTGCGTCTAACTTCTGAGAAATTAAGTTGATCTTCTTATCTTTTCTGCGGAATTCTTCAGTAGTAGCAGGTCTCCCCCCTGCCAGAAACGAAAGCTCCTCCATTTTACATTCTTCGCAAAACCATTTTATCGTCAGTTTGCTTTCTTCGTCAGGAGAATCAATTTTAACGCCCAGGGTAAAGTACTTGGAGGTTTTTTGTTCATAAAACTCTAAGGCAACATACGAGATAATACTGCCCGTCCTGAGGTAAGCATTATCTTCATTACCGGTTTTGCACCGGACATAGCCTTTCAAGTTCCGGGTGCTTTTTTCGTTAGCCGCTGCATTAAATTTCCGGTGATTCGTCGTAAGGACTATTTGAATGGCGTCTAATATCGTCGACTTTCCGGCAGTATTTTCGCCGCTGATCAGAAATGAGCCTTCTACGTGGATGAGTTCATTGACAAAGTAGTGCCAGTTAATCAGCCTGATCCTGCAAAGTTTCTTCATCATCACTCTGCTCACCCCCCTTCATATACTTATTCAGTTTCTCATTAATCGCCTCGTACATGCTAGATAAATTATCATTGGGTACTGCAAACAACACGGAATGATAGATTCTAATCCTGGCATCGGACATGGTTATATCGCTGTCAACATTGGAAACGATATTATACCGCTTAAACAAGCGTACAATGTCGCGTAGCGTTGTTTTATCTAAGTTTGCTTTAGCCTCAAGTTTTAGCATAGTGTATTTTTGATGGATCTCATCGGTTAACACGACAACCTCTTCATTAAGGCTCAATTCTTTGCGCTTTTCAAGGTACAACAGTCTGAAAATGAGCAAAAGAATGCTTTCGATCTTTTTAAGCCTTAATCTCCCCGCTCCGTGCTGGCTTTTCAGCGCGACAACCCCTTGCATTTCATTCACCTCAAGGCTGTAGCCTAGCAGATCGAAATACTCATTAAAAAGGTCCTTGTTCTGAATAATAAAGATATAGTCATTCCGGGTATCTTCTTTTTTCTTAACTATAAAGCAGTTATTAAGAAGCTTGTTTGCTGCTGTTTTAAATTTTTCCTTTTGAACCAGGCTTTCCTTCAGGATTTCCATGTCCCTTACTCACACCTCTCTATGAGAAAATCGTTAAACTGAAAACTATTAGCCTCTATTATTTCAGGTATTAGCGTCGTTATATAGGTTGATTTTTTATCCCTGCCGTAAAGGCTAATAAAGATAATTCTTATAAGATCCCGTTTATCCTTCAGCGGCAAGGTGGAAGCGAGTATCGCTTTGTTTTCTTTCAACATCCCCTCGATGTAATGGTTGATATTCTTGCGCGAAAACCTGTTCTTACTTCTTTCCTGGAGAGCTAATCGGCGCAGTTCTCGTTGTTCCGCAGTGATGCCCAAGGTACAGTCCAACGCTTCGGGCAGAGACGCTTTCTTGGAAATCGGAACGACATATAAGGAGTCGCTGTCTATGAAGCCCTGTGGAAAAATATTAAAGACCCTAAGAAAGGTGTCATCGATTTCGTCATTAAGATTCAAGGTTTCGTCGTTATTTAATTCCTCGGATAGGTAAGCCAGAATTTTCGAGATTTTACCCTCAGCATTATTTGAATTGGTGAGCAGGAATTTTGCTCTGGCCACCGAGCTTCCAATATATTTTGCATTTTTATAATCAATTTCCGAAATGATCTCATCATAATTCCTATAGGCAGAAATGATGTTCAAAATCTGACCCCTCAGCAAATCGTGGGCTAACGCTTGATCGGCGACCTGTTCTACCTCCATATATCCCACTACAGCCCGCTCATATATCTCCTCTTCATTTAAGATGTTGTACAGATTCTCTATGATCGACGATCTAAAATAGGAAATATTGTCGCTAGTTTTAATACGGTGATAAGCTTTTGAACCGATATCCTTATGATAAATAAAGAAATCCTGCACGATTTCGCCGGCAGATTTTTCGTTGGTTATAGCGTCGATATATTTCTTAATATTGGTATTTAGCTTTTTCAGTCCGACCATTAATTCTTCTGTGTTTTCAATGACCCGTTTGATGATATATTCATAAGGCTTAATATACCCTTCCTTATTCAAAAGGGTCGCGTGGATTTGGGATACTAAGCTCTGGTATTCTACCTCTTCATTTTTAATGATTTTATTAAAGGATTCTATAACTGTAGCAGCGTAGTCAAATAGGTTCACCTTAACCCGAAAGTCGTTGGAGAGTTCGTGTTCAATCCACCCGCTTTCCTTTAACCTTCGCAAAATTGCGTTCGCCTTCGAGCGAGAATCTTTAGCAATCTCGTTATCCTCATCAAATACCATCTCCGCAGTAGATTCATTGTCAAAATAGTTTTCTAATTCGCTAACAATAATCTCTTTGTCTACTCCGAAAGATAGCTCTGATTTATAGGTATTATAAATCAGCCTCAAGCAATCGATATAAGTCGTTTTATATTTGCTAGTCAATGGTTTAAAAAAGTCATCCGGAATAATATCAAATAGATACAGTTGTCTTACCTCCAATTAAACCATCACGTCTCATTAACACTCTAACATTCCACATGTTTCCTTATATTCCTCCAGAATTCAAAACAATTCTAAATAATCCCCGATTAATTATGAATTATATCATGGGTTTTGTCTATTAATCGAAACCTGGTACAACAACAACACTTTTACCTCTTCATTAATTACTACGTTAGAAATATAAAGAGTCTCCCAAAGAATTATGGCACTTTGGAGATTTATTTTCAATGTTACTATTGGGCAATCACCAAAATTTTATTTATGGGTTTGAATTACTCACCGTTCACCCACCAAGCAGCCCTAGCTTATATTTTGAAGTGCAAAATAAATGGAGAATATTGAGGTTTTCACCTCAATATTCTCCATTCCCCATTAAGTCCTATGGTAAGAATTAGATCAAATAGCCCCAGCGTATAATCAGGACGCTGAGGCTAAGGATTTGTTTACTTACTTACTGATCTTTTGCCTGTGACGAGTAATCCATACGCCACAAAGGTAGTTCATCATAAGAACAGCAACTATAACAAAAACAGATAATAGTGTTTTTGGGTTTTCCATACCTTTCTTGCTCCTTTAATTTGAAATATTCGCTTCGTATCAAACGGAAAGCCTAGGAGTCTTCAATTAATTATAGTTTCACTTAACTTAAACGTTAACGTCCCAATCGCTGATCACCATTATTTTAATAATGATAAATCTATTTTGAATTGATCACCTACTTTTTTATAGTCACCATTCATCTCACCACTTTTATCTGGAAGTATTGCTGCATATGGCGTGAGAGTTAATGTTGTTGCATTCTCATTAAGATTCCCATCTATATTCTCTACTTTAAATAACGCTTCCTCCTTGCCTCCAAAAGACATATAAAATTCAACTTTATTACCTAAATCATCAATTCCTCTTAAAGAAACAACATACGTCGGATTTCTTTTAGAATTAGATATGGAAGCGTAAATTTCTTGTCCTAGTGAGTTATCAGTATACTTCGTTAAAGTATATTCTCCACCGTTTTCAAGCGTAAATTTATGATTAAGTAGTAGTACCCTAGTATCTGTTTTTAATTGATTGCCATTAGTCCTAAATTCAAAGTCCCATGATCCCTTTATGGCGTCATTACTACTCATCAATTTAATTTCCGAACATAATATTTTTATATCTAAATCTCCATTTAGGTCTACTTTGTCTAGAGTATAAGTCATTACTGCTTCGGTAGTATAATCATCAATATTATGAGCAGTTCCACTAGCTCCAGTACTTGCTTTTTTTCCATTAACATAGACATTATTAAAAGCATGCCAGGACCCCATTGCTTCTAACTTTTTGCTTGAGTTTATGCTGTATGAGACTGTTAGCTCACTTCCATTTAATACAACCTCATTTAACTTAACGGTTATTGAGTTATCAGTTACCTCTTTGTTTATCACAGTCTTATATTCGTCCAAATCCTTTTGCAATCCTAATAAATTAGATATATTACTGCTAATCGTATTACTTACGTTTTTTACGTTTGCTGCGAAACTCGGAGAAGCAAACCCTATAGACGTTAGGATACAGAATGCTAGAATAGCTGCAACCGACCCGATTCGGAACAATCTAGAATGGTATTTCTTTCTTTTTGGCAGTGCCTTAAAAGTACTGGTTATCTTTTGGTTTAGTAAGGAAGGAATCAGTATGTTTTCTTCAAGTGCCTTACCCTTAATAAATTCGTCAAATGATTTATCGTCCATTATCAACAACCTCCTATTTTTCAGTAATAAGGACTCGTAGTTTCTCCCTGGACCTAGAAAGCCTTGACGATACTGTTCCCACAGGTAGTTCAAGAACTTCTGCAATATCCTTTTGGGGCAGACCCTCATAATAGAAAAGAAGTGTAACAATTCTTAAATCAGGCTCCAATGACTGTACAACACTGAATAGTTCGAGGTTCTCATACTGGTTGTTTGGGGATGCAGTTTCTACCTCGCCCAAATTGACCGTTTTCTTATTGGATCTCAATATGTAATTGCACTCATTAACCAGGATTTTAATCAGCCAGGTTTTAAAGTACGGGTCGCTTCTCAGGCTTGCTAATTTCTTATAAGCCTTTATGATCGTTTCTTGGGTTGCATCTTCGATGTCAGACTCGCACTTCAGAATTCCCCTTGCGACACGATATAGCGAAACAGAGTGCTTTCTAACGAGTCTTTCAAAAGCAACCTTATCTCCTTTTTTCGCCAAAACAACGTCGCTAAGTTCTCCCACACTTGAGGCACTGACCTTTGAGCCCCCTAACACTGCGTCCACATATCATCACTTCCTTTCACCTATTAGATGAATAAGAACGGGGAAATCTTCGCTATGTACAATAATTATTTTTGCTATGAACTGAACCATACTACAAAATGAGAGCATTAGCTGATTTAGCTAGTGCTTTCGGCGGCAATATATAGTTCACCTTTAATCATTAATTTTTAAGTCTCGCTTTCACTAGCTGGTATGTCATCTGCATCTCTCCCTACCCTTTCTAGATTCCCCTTAGACACAAAAGAATCATGGCTAACATAATAAACTAATATTTATCTACAACCACTCCAAACGATGAGGCCTTAATATGGGGATTTCCAATCAGTGACTTAAGTTCATCCTTCGTACCATATACAATCGCCCCCAAAATCGGAACATTCGTGGAATCAGTGTAGCCTTTGGTGACCAGTTCGTTATATATTTCATTGTATTTTGTATCTTTACTAATTTTTAATGACTCGCGTAAATTATAGTAGTTCCCGTTAAAGACGTCATTATCGTTGTATGTCTTCATACTTACGCCTAACACATCATTTTCTCGAATAAAAGTTGACTTCGCGTCATTTATTCTAGAATCCGTTTTATACTGCGCTAGATCGCTCTTACCAAAAGCGTCCACCCAATACCAGGATTTATTGACATTCGGTAGAATCGTTGGAATATCTGCCACCTTATATGGCTTATCAAAGGATATTCCTAACTCTATAAGTTTATCGCCCGAGACCTTATCCAAGTCGTTCAAGTCATTTTTGTATTCTTTGTAGGATATTTCAGGATGAAAGAAGATCATTTGACGGTAACCATTTTCCCAATATACAATGGGCCATTCTTCCGCTGTGCCATGATCACCCTGACCTCTTGAAATAAAAAGTGGTGGGACCAGCCCTTAAAAGGGAGACCCTATTTTCCAAAATTACAGGTTTACTTCCTACTTCTCTGGTGACTGTATAGTCGCCTTTTCCCACTAAGAAACTCAGAGAGTCAGCCGAATTGCTAATATACCCATTAGGCACAGTCAATTTGACCCATGACTGATTGTAGTAAAACGTTTCATTACTCAACTTAAATAATATGGCTGCATTCGCTATGAAAACCACTATAAGACCTAAATGACTGAACCGAAATATTTGCAACCTATAATTGTATTTAGCTTTAGGTTCTGATAACTCGCATCATAGGATTCGCCATTACGTACCTTTTTATATTCAATTGAACAGAGACAAATCCCTTTATGAGCCCTATAAATAGGTTGCGCAAAGCCCCCTCACAAACGAATGAGGGGGCTCTGAGAATATCCCTAAAGCATAAATCCTAGGTACGTCTAGTTAGGAATAGCAATCTTGTTGGTAGCTAAATCCCAGATGCGACCTGATTCAATTTCTACATCATAAAAACCAATTGGGTCCGCTGTTTTTTTGCTACCGCATGCAACCGTTGTAATGGTTAACCCTAGTACTATAAAAACAAGACCTAATCTGTTCAATTTCAAACTCAATTTCCTCCTCAAAATACCTTAGAACTTGTTTATTTAGCTTCGCTTTATTGCCACATCGAATACGTAGCTTTTCAATGCTAAACAGGTCTTTCACTACATAGCATTCACTAGCCAAGTAATTATACCTTTCTAAGTAGTTTTATTCTCGCCTTGATTTCTATTCCCGTGAACTACACACCACCTAAAGAGGTGGGTGCTTCCTGCTCAACCTAGCTAATGCTAGGAGTATCAACAGGCTAACCCCGTAATCCCTACGGTTCTTTAGTTGCTAACTTATGCTATCAGACCCAGCAACCGTAATCCTTCATCTCTGATATTCTTGGCTGCATTATAATCTCTATCGATGATGCAACCACATGACTGACAAGTCCATTCTCTGTCAGATAGTTGCAAGTCCTTATTGAGGTTACCACAGTAGTGACACGTCTTAGACGAAGGAAACCATTGATCAACCCTTATCAATAATTTTCCTTCATTTTCTAGCTTGTATTTTAGGAATATAGTGAACATCCCCCAAGCATTGTCACTAACTGATTTACCGAAGTTCAAACGTTGACCCATTGCCTTCATGTTCAAATCTTCTATAATGACTGCATCATAGCTATTAACTAATTCTCTCGACTTCTTATGAAGAAAATATTTCCTGCGATTAACCACTTCCTCATGTACCTTGGCAACTTTAAGCTTCTGCTTGCGTCTATTATTGCTTCCTTTGACACAGTTGGATAGTTTGCGTTGCTCTCTTGCCAGTTTCTCCAATGCTCTACGGTAAAATCTTGGATAATCTGCCCTTATACATTGGCTATCTGTATAAAGATTTTTCATATCGAAGTCTAACCCTACAACATTTTCCTTTTTAGGAGAGATTGGTGGTACTTGCTGGAAAAATTCAACCAGAATACTCACAAAATACTTCCCCGTTGGTGATTTAGAAATGGTACAAGACTTGATGCTTTGATGACTTGTTATTTCTCTATGTTGTTTCATCGTAATAAGGCCTAATTTGGGAAGCTTTAGCTTACTGTCTTCAATTCGAACGTTGTTGTTGACGTTGTTCGTTGTGTATGAGTTTTTATCTCTATGTTTAGCTTTGAACTTTGGAAATCCAACACTTTTATCTCTAAAGAAGTTGTTGTATGCCGTTTGCAAATTTATTTGGGCGTTTGCGAGTGCTAGAGAATCAATTTCCTTTAGCCAAACAAATTGAGCCTTGTATTTGGCAGGCGTCGGTGTCTTATGTTTTTTCAATTCTGCAACGTCATCTTTGAAGCGCTCGTATAATTCAATTCGTTCCTCTAGCATTTTGTTATAAACAAATCTCACACACCCAAATGTTTTGGCAAATAGTACTTCCTGTTCCTTCGTTGGGTACAGCCTGAAATTATAAGCCTTGTTCATATCTTCTCACCTCCTTGATTTTCAATATATCTCTTGATGATTTCAATAGGAACTCCACCCGTCGTGATCAGACAGTAACTTCTTGACCAAAAACTTTCTTTCCACAACTGGTCTCTTATGAGAGGAAACTCTTTCTTTATGAGTCGTGATGAAGCACTTTTGTAGGCATTGATGAATTTGGATATTTCACTATTAGGATGTGCCTTGAATAGCACATGGATATGATCTTTGTCAGGATTCCACTCGATCAAAGTCATATTATATTTAGGTTGTATGTACTCAAATATTTCTTTTAGCCTAAAACTTATATCGTCATTAATAACATTTCTACGGTATTTTACAACAAAAACCAGATGGTAATATAGTGCAAACACTGAATGGTTATTACTATCTAAGTTCCTCATATAATCAGCCTTTCAATTACTTACTACTGATTATAATTATACCACAAATAATGGGAGTAACAAGAGGGTATCACAAATTCATCCCCCACCTTACTGAGGTGGGAGAATTCTTTATGAACGTAGGTTAAAGTCTTCTGTGGTATACCTAGTATTAATAAACGAACAAAGCACAATTACAGTCCAATAAATCTTCGATATTTCGAGGTGGTTGCACCACGAGGAGTATAGGATGATCAATTACGGACCTCAATGGTAAATTTGTTGCCACCTTAATTGGACCATTCTCAGTTGCAATTTCTGTTACATAAAACTTGCTATGGGTTTCCTTAATACTTTCTGATATTCCGAACTTTTTGACCGCCCACTCCTGACCAGCATAGTTTTGGCATACCGCCCACTTTTGATCGTCACTTGCTTGTCTAAAGGCATTTAAATAATCATCCATAGTCACACGCTCCCTTAAGTAAATAGGTTTAGCTCTTTCAATGCATCATATACCATAAAAACAAAGCCACACACTTTTCTAGCGTCCAGTCCAGACCTCTCCATAAACGGAAGGGATATAAGACCATTGACCCTCCGATGATTGCCACGATCTGATATGAATGAAGCACCTGTTTCCAGATGCTCCAAACATATTTACTATAGTGTTGAATCAAATTAATAGGACTTTACTCAATGGGGTTCGTTGAATATTTCTTTGGTATTTTCAGGTTCTATCTTACGTGTCTTTTCGAAGTATCCGCAGATAATCCTCATAGGCAAACAATCGATTTCTACGCACATTTTCAGTTTGCCTCAAAACATTCAATTCAACGAGCTTATTGACAGCATTTGATACTGCATTGAAGGAGAGGTTTAGTTCTATACTTGTTTTTTTAATATCAATGATAGGACTGACTTCCAGATAATTAATCTCCTAATATGAAATTACGCCCACAGAATAGCACTTTTATTTCATTGGATAACTTTTGCTATGAATTAATTCGATTCCATATATTTCACTGGTTTTCCTGTTTTTAAAGCATAATTTATTTCATTTCTGGCACTACTCCCAATATATCCGCTTTTATTAATGACAAATATCTCGTGAGCCATATCGATCTTTCTTTTGTGCATTTCATCTAACATCAATTTAATATCCTCAGAGACAGCAGTTTCAAAGAATTCTATAGATATTACTATATTACCTTGCAATGTCAATTCGTTTTGCGCCTTTATAAAATCATCTTTGAATCTTATGCTTCCACATAAAGTCACTATTTTAAATTCAATGTCACTGACCACATTAAAACTCCTTTTTCCAGAATGTACAAACAAAACGCTAGTAGTTTCACTATGAGCGTACGATCCAATTCGAGCTATTAACTTCTACCTTACTTGGCTTTTAGCTCAAATTCTTCCGTCGTACCATCCACGGTTATCTTCACTTCGTAAGTATCATCCTCATTGGGCATCGCACCATTGCCTCCTCCGGAACCTAGGTTGATAACTTTCGTAAGCTCCTCAGGAGTTATTTCTCGAGTGCCACTCATGCTACCACCTCTGGTAATAAAGCTGCACTCCATTTGAACCGTCTGTTCGGGTATTTTGCCTTTGTATTTGATCGTTGGGACTTCGTTATGATAACTTTCATGCTGGACCTTTTTCTCACTGTCAGTCCACCAGTGTTCATAATATTTCAAAGAAACCTCGGCTTCCCAGTTTGGGCTTCCACCCGTGAAGACAATCTCTTTTCCAGCATTAAGATCAGTGAAGATGACCTTATTTACTTTCCTAAGATTATCATTAACCGCTTGAGTGTTTTCTTGGGACGGATAAGCAGTCGCATAGACAAGCTGAAGATTTTTTGCACTTTGAGGCCTAGAGAAGTATGTTTTTTCGTCAAGTGTAAAAGAAACCAGGTCTCTCTGCTCATTCTGTAGATAATTTTTCTGCCTCTCTACAAAGGAACCATATGTATAAATGAAAAGTATGTTTCCTTCAGAATCCTTGTAGATAGCTGGTTCAGCATCTCCAACTATATGTTCTTTAGAGTTAAGTGAGGTCTCAGGCTTGAAGCTTATTCCTTCAATTTCGAAAGTTTTAAGTACATCTTGTGCATTGATTATTTCCTTGCCTGCTACTTCTCCTATCTGATCACCCAAGAATACAGTCTCAGATATCGGATCCATCTTGGGATTTGCTGTAAACAGTACAACCAAAGCAACGGTTGCTATTAAGGCAGCTCCCACAACCCTGAAAGGAGGCTTTTTGTAGTTCAGAACATTTTTAATCCTTGCTTTCACATTGCTTTCTCCAAAGGCAAGTGGACTCCCTGAGAGTAACTGACGTTTACCGGTGGCGAGAGCTAACAAAGAGTGGCTGTAATTCGTTCTAGTTTCGTCGCCGGATATTTTTAGAACGCTTTCATCGCAGGACATTTCCAAGTCTTTGTTCATCAGAATAAAGCTGAGCCACATGAACGGATTAAACCAGTGGACTGACAGGACCAGAAACGCAAACGGTTTGATGAGATAATCTAGCCTTTTTATATGGACTCTTTCATGAGCCAGAATATAGGGTAGCTCATTTAGGGAAATATCTGTCGGTATATATATTTTTGGTTTTATAAATCCGCAAACGAACGGTGTGGATATTCTATCTGTTTCGAAAATTTCATTTCTTACGAGAGTAGACGTTTTGACCTTGTTAATTACTTTCAGATAAGAAATTACGCTATATATTATAAGTACAACGGCACCGATCACCCATACTATGCTAAAAATAGCCATAACAATCTGCAGTGGGTTCACACTGGCATTTTGTAGCGCCTGAGGTAACGAACTATTGACCGCTTTGTTTATGCCATCGACACCCATATCAATACCTGGAGTTTGCATTAGACCCATATTATAGGGCACAAATGCTAAAGCTCCCGTAGTTTGTTGCGTTACCGGCTTAATTACCCTTAAAAAGCTCAATGTTGAGGTGAATGAAATCGGTAATACTAGCCGTATGAGTACCGCTGACCATAGAACATAAGAAAATATTTTGGGCATTTTTCTAAAAATTAAACGAGCAAAGATAACCCCCATTGCAACAAAGGATGCTGTTATGCTCATGTTGAGGACGGTTGTAAAAAGCGCTTGTAATGCATTCATTGAATCGCCTCCTCAATGATGATTTTCAATAACTTGTATTGTTCCATAACGTCACCCTCCACGAAAGTTTATTAAGATAAACCTCATCTTAAGTTTATCTTGATAAACCTTTTGTGTCAATACAATAATGGGATTTTTGGTAACCGTAACCGCCTTCTAACGTTGATCAATCTTTTTTCCTATGTAGACATTTTGGACATCACCATCTATTACAACATTGTAATTTCCCGACCAGCTCAATGTAGGAATCTGTTGCCAATGTCCTATTAAGACTAATCTGCGCCATTTGGCCAGTCCTATAAATGACCGTTCTACATAAACTGCAGTATTTCCTCCCAACGCCCCCTCGTCAATATTAGTAACGACTAAATTGTAATGACCATTTGGTGAAGGTGTTTTGCTCATCTCTTCTCTATTACCAAAGCTGCTAAAGGCACTACTAAAAAGTAAACTAAAAATAATGATGATCGCACCGACAGCAACAACAATAGTATTTATGATCATTGCTCCTACCTTAAGAACCTTGCCGATCTTACTTGTAAACAATAAAATAGACGCGAAAAAAACTACAAATAAAACCCCAGCTAACAATAACGGTTGACGAAGTAAAAACAGACTCAATATCGAGAGGCTCAATAAAACCTTAACATTAACTGGGGTTAAGTAAAATATTTGGTAGAACGATCTTAAGGTCAAAACTGCTAGCGTCGAATTGAGGACGATGACAAAGGTACTTAACGCTTGCGATTCTAAAGAAAAACCTAATTGAATCAATATTACAGTGCCCATTAGGAAAGCTAGAAATATTTTAGGACTCTCTTTGACAACTCCCATAAAACTCATGTTAGCTCATCCCTTCAAGTGCTTCACATTTTGCTGCATACAGCAATAACACCAGCATTCACAATGATACCGGTGCCATAATGGGTCGTGTCAATGATTTGACGATTCATAATATAACCGTTATTGAGTGACAATGCGAAATTCCGGATTAACCTCAACGTTATTCTTTAACATAGTCCATACAGGACAGTATGTTTCTTCGGTAAGCTTAATCGCCTTCTGCACTTCTGCACTTTGAACATCCTCAGAACTAATTACAAATTCAAGTGTAATCGTTTGAAATGAAGTTGGGGCTTGATCTCGCCTTATACCTTTTGCGTTAACCTTAATCCCAGAGATGTTCTTTTTCATCTTTCTAAGCAACGTCAAAACCGTAGTTCCACTACACGAGGCTAGACTTATTAGGAGCAATTCAAGCGGCGTATAACCTTGTCCATCCCCTAGAGGGGGTAGACAGTCAATACTAATGGCTAAATTCGCTCTTGCTACCCCAGTAAATTGAACCTTCTGATTCGTTAAGTCAACTGAAACTTCTAATTGGTGACTCATTCTTTAATCCCTCCATTATTCCTTATATATTAGATAATAATGGTAGATTTACCTTTATTTCAATGAACGAAATACGACTATTCCAACTTACTTTGATTGAAGATTATGTTCAATATACGTTCAATTTCCGTCGACTTCAAAAAAGCAATCGTAAACCATAAAGTATGGTTGACCGATTGCTTTTTGTTGTACCAATATTATCAATATCTTTTCTTTTAGCATACCTTAATAGTTTCTACGATAATATCAGCGATCCTTTCGGAGCGTTTTGGTGCACCCAGTCTATACCATTTTCATTCACTAGCTTTTGGATATGGTCTTTATAGGTGTCATACCAAGCTTGAGGGGTTGTATTTGCAGACTTAATGTCCTCGCCGTCCAATATCGTTCTACATAAATTCATCATAATCTGCCCCTTTAATCCATTTTGATCGCCTTGTTTAAACTCAAACAAATGGGGTGACGATTCTATCTGTTTCGAAAATGTTATCTCTTACGAGAGTAGATGTTTTGACGTTGTTAATTACTTTCAAATAAGAAATTACGCTATATATGATAAGCAAGGCGACACCGACCACCCATACTATGCTCAAAATAGCCATAACAATCTGCATGGGGTTCACACTGGCAGTTTGTACCGCTTGAGGCAACGAACTATTGACTACTTTGTTTAGGCCATCGACACCAACATCAATACCTGGCGCTTGCATAAGGCCCACATTATTGGGCACATAAGCTAAAGCACCCGTAGTCTGTTGCATCCCAGGTTTAATCATAGTTAAAAGGCTAAAGGTGGATGTGGAAGAAACTGGGAAAACAAGTCTTATGAGTACCGCTGACCATAGTGCATATGAAAGGATCCTGGGCATTTTTCTGAGTATTAAACGAGCAAGGATAGCCCCCATGACAACAAAAGATGCCGTTATGCTCATGTTGAGGACTGTTGTAAACATCACTTGTAATGTATTCATTTGATCGCCTGCTCAATAATGGTTTTCAGTGCCGCTGCATCTTTGGAAGTTAATCGTTTCCCATCTAGGAAAGCAGTCAAAAATTGTGGCAGCGATCCGTTGAAAGCTTTCTCAATCAATGTTTCGCTCTCATATTTTTGGACTTCTTCACGTTTTACGAGTGAAGCCACAACCGCATCTTCGTTTTTCAAGATTCCTCGTTCACATAATTTTCTGAGGACCGTGTAGGTAGTGGATTTTTTCCACCCTAATTTTTCGAGGCAAAGCCGTACCAACTCTGTAGAATTCACAGGCTCGTTTTCCCAAATGAGAGATACAAATTTATGTTCTGCATCAAATAACTTGTATTGTTCCATAATGTTCCTCCACATAAGTTTATTACAATAGACCTCTCCTGAGTTTATCGTAATAAACCTTTTGTGTCAATAACTTTTCTGAATGCGTGACGGGATATGGAAACGCGAACTCTCGTCCTAAGCTTCAATAAGAATGCATCCCAACAACAAATTTGCCCTATTATCCACCTTAACTACCCAGTTTATTATTATTTCTAATAATTAGGGTTTCTTCAACACCTTTACATTTAATTGTTAAAATAAATGGCTCATCTGGTAAAGTAATTGTGGTATTCTTTGAAAACTCATCACCCGTACCATTGATTTTATTATTTTTTGTATCCAATTGTACTTTTATTTTTCCTGAAAAATCTACAACCGAGTTTGTATAATTGTACTCTATCTCTTCATCTTTTTCTAAATCCTTATTACCACCTTTGTATTCTAAAACTAATCTATACTTTATACTGTTCTCATAAGATTCTTGATTTGTTCCTTTATTTCTCCATATCTCAGTGATTCCTTCATTAAGATTCACTTCCCAATGCTCACTTTCATTTACATAAAAACGATTATTGAATTCCATCTGCACATTTTTGGTAAGTTCTTCGAAGAAGCTAATAACTTCATTAAAATCGTTACTACGTAGGACAACCCCTTCATGATCTAAAACCAGGATAGTTGGCTCTTCACCAAGATTAAAGATTCTTTCATATGGTATAGCATTAAGATGAGACAGACTGATTTTGTTTACAAAGAGACCGAACACCCTATTATTGACCAGTAGTAGTTGCTCCTCATTGTTCTGTTCGGATTCATTTTTAAAAATATAAATATTGTACTTACCCTCATCCTCAGATACCATTTCTGAAGTCAACGATGATTGAGTTACCCGAGATACTTCAATTCTTTTTGCGATATATATATTCTTATCTGTCTGAGAAGCGTACCAAACCACAGCTTTATCCGCCGTATTTAGCATATTTAGATCAATCTCTTTACCTGATTCACTTTCAATTAATTGAGTCTTATTTGTTACCTTGAGTGTAAAAGTTTGGAGACCATCTTCTACAGAAGTTGTTACAATATCGAGTTCGTTATTCTCATGATTAACGGTAGCTATTTGTCCTTTAATATTTGGGTTTTGGGCATTAATATTTGAAGAACATCCTAATATTAAAACAGTAAAAATAATGAAAATTAGAAGAATCCTCTTTCTCATTCTAACCCTTCTTTCGTAAAATAGTTTATATGAAACGCTTTAAGAAATAATCAGCCATAAAGTTACATGAGAACCCAGACCCATTAAAGAAGTTATTATCATTGCTTTTTGTTTAGTCTTAATAAAATAGAATAAGACAGCCAGAAACATCGCAACTAAAAAGAAATCAAGAAATATTTGCATATTAGACTTACTTCCAACGATTCCGATTGAGACAGCAGAACTAAGTACATTACTCCAGAAAATTAGTCCTAAAGTTAGAACTTCGTAAGCAGATAATACTGAGGTAAAGATTATAATAAAAAGATTGGCGAACTTCTTCAAAACATCCATCCTCTCTTTTAAGCTTTAATCGTCGAATATTAAGTTAAAAATCTATTTATTTTTACTTTCTCCACTATAAAAAAAATACCTTCATTTTATTTCTTGAAAATATACCGGTGTTACCTAGAGCACCATATTCAATTGAGCATTGAAAAATTCCTTTTGGAGTGACTAGTGGCGATTATACTACCGCATGATATCATCTTTTCTGCCAAATAATATTGATTTAGAAAGGATGATTTAGCATCCTCTATCGGACAGGTATCTAAAGTGGTTTTATCTCTCTAAACCTCGAAATATACCTCGGTGAAATATTTAATTAAAATCCTACCTTTGGTCTTTAAAATCATATAAGCTGTGACCATGGGCATGAGAAAAGTACAATGGGGGATGAATGTTATGCATTTTTGCTCGACAAGCGGTGATTCGGATTCTGCTCTAGTTTTTGACTGTGGAACTGACATTATCGTCATTGGATCGGGTTTTGCGGGCTTGGCCGCAGCCATAGAAGCCGCCGAGAGCGGGGCCAAGGTTCAAGTTCTAGAAAAGATGATGGCGCCAGGCGGCAACTCCGCCATCAGTGACGGTGGCATTGCTGCTCCAGGAACGACTTACCAGGCAGACGTTGGCATATCCGACTCCTCGGATCAAATGTACCAGGACATGATGGCCGCCGGAGAAGGAATGAACTATCCAGATTTGGTAAAAACCGTCACAGAAGGGGCCAGAGATGCTTTTCTCTGGTCGCGAGATCACCTAAATGTGAAGTATAAAAACCGTGTGGATATTTTTGGTGGCCACTCAGTAGCCCGATGTTACACCCCGGAGACGATCTCTGGTGTGGCGATTATCAAACGTCAATTGGCTCGGCTTAAGGAACTAAAGGTTCCGATTCGTCTGGGTATCTTTGTTAAGGCCCTGATTCAGGACGAGACGGGCCGGGTCACCGGAGTCCGTATCATCAACGGCTACCGTTATGGAAAGTTGAACCACGGCGCTGAAAGAACACTGACCGCTGCCAAAGCGGTTATTGTTGCATCGGGAGGATTTGGTAGCGACGTAGCGTTCCGCAAAGCCCAGGATCCACGGCTGGACAGCACGTTTATGAGCACCAACAAACCCTTTGCCACCGCTGATATCTTGAAGGAGTGCCTGAGAATCGGAGCCAATCCCGTTCAACTTTCCCATATTCAACTGGCTCCCTGGACATCTCCGGATGAGAAGGGGGCAGGAGCCGCGCCCCTCTTTGGAGACTACGTAGTGCTACCCTATGGTCTGATTGTGGACCCCGAGACAAACAAACGATTTGTGAATGAACTGACCGATCGGAAGAACCTAGCTGAATCCATACTAAAACGGAGTCACCCAGTTATTGGTATCGCTGATGAAACCGGGGTGCAAACTGCGGGGTGGGACTTGGCAAGAGCCCTGAACAAGGGGGTCGTGAAGACCTATAACACTCCTGAAAAACTGGCTCAAGCCTACGCAATGGAGCCTGATGCTTTGCAGGCTACCCTGACCCGATTTAACCACTTGATTCAGGCAGGAAATGACGAGGATTTTCAGAAACCTATCCTGAAAGAAGCTGCTCCGCTAAACCAGCCTCCGTTCTACGCCATGCGAATCTGGCCTAAGGTACATCACACCATGGGCGGCGTCCAGATTGACACATCTGCCCGTGTGATCCACCGGGATCAGCACCCTATTTCAGGGCTCTATGCCGCTGGCGAGGTCACTGGAGGAATTCACGGGGCCTGCAGACTAGGTAGCTGCGCCGTTACCGAATGCCTGGTCATGGGTCGGATCGCAGGTAAAAAAGCATCCTATGAAAGTATTCCCTTCCATTTGCCATAGTGCCGATTAAATGCAGTTATAGTTACCTGACTTTTTCAGCGGTGGCATATAATCGGCTTCCTAAAGGATCACATGAGATTTAAGTAGAAAACGAGACACCGCACAAAAAGGCCTGAACAATTAATCATTGATCAGGCCTTTTTGCAGTTATATTGTTACTATCATAGAGCTACATGCTTATATGCTTTCTGGTACGATTCTTGAGTTTATACAGCGTAATCATGTAGACATGAATTTTTCGGAACTTATTTATCTCCTTCTTCAGGCACAATACAAATGAAAGCAAATCTATCCTTGCCTGTATTTGTGAATTGATGCAGCTTATCACCAGGTACGTAAGCGAACGACCCAGCTGTTAATGTATGATCCTGTCCGTCTAAATGCAATGTTCCCTCACCTTCGAGAATGTAGTTTATGTGCGGCCACGGGTGTGTATGACGAGGTGTATAACCTCCTTGACCCAGCTCAAATTCGCGCATAACATGCCCGTCCCAACCCTCTGTAGGGGAAATGAGTACTTTCTTTACAGCATTTTTAATTTGGTCATTGTCCATACGTGTTCCTAAAACGTCCTTCACATGGCTTACAATCATATTCTTACCTCCAAATCTATAAATTTACCTACCCGAAAAATCACTTAACTTCTCCAGTTTCTCTTTGACAATTTCGGCTTAAGTCATAACCTTCCAACGGACAACTCATTATACCATTGTTATATCTTAGAAATTTTTACTTTGGTCATAAATTCATAACCACCTGGCGTGGCATCTTTTTCAAAAGAATAAGTTGCTACTTTGCCTTGATGATCAAGGGAGAGCCACAAATGGAAAAGTGCAATACCTATATCGATCTGATTCATCTTCCCATACAACTGAGCTTTGATAACATTCAACTTCTTCCGGCTCACGGTGATAACGTCTAAATCACCACTAAAGAACCACGCCTGTGTATTAGAAGCTGAGGGAGCAAGACGAACAGGCTCAAGCAATGCATCGGCACCAGCTACGCTTGAAATTTCATGCAGATTTTTGCGCTTAAATTCGGAGGTATTCGCTCTGTGAATCGGTTCCGGGGTATTCCCGAAGGCAAGCATGATCACAAACTCCAATCCGTTCATAAGCACGGGTACGCTTTTTGTGGGCTTTGCCATCCCCAGCCAGCAACTAGCTAGATTGTTATGGGAAAGGTACAAGTCAATCTGCTGGAGCAGGAACCCCGCATTCATTAAATAGTTTCCCTTTTTCTCGGAATACAGGCAAATGTAGTGTGGTGCTTTAATAGGTAGGAGATTCTTTACATCATCGGAACCAAGGTAGGTGAACTCATAGCGAATATTTCCGTCAAGCGGCTTGGCGTTGCTTGCGTATTCACGTAAGTTTTCAATTGTGTCGACGTGGAGTGGCGACATATCATATTTTCGAATGGACCTCCGTCGAAATATTGCGTTATATAGTTGAGAATTTGTCATAACGTCACCTCCAGATAAATGAATCTTCAATGGCTAGTCAACTCATTTAATTTCATCATAGTCAAACGAAAAAAGTGTAAATAAAAAAAGCCCCTAAAGGCTTGATTTTATTGGTCGGAGCGACATGATTCGAACATGCGACCTCTACCACCCCAAGGTAGCGCTCTGCCAAGCTGAGCCACGCCCCGACTTCATTGCCTCACGAAGAAGGCTTTTACAAGATATCATATTACAGCCAACAACGCAACTCTAAGTTTGCCCGATGACTTCAATTTTTCGCACCCCAACAATTTCCGCAAGCCCCGACAGAAGGTTTTCCGGGGTATCCGCCATTCCAGCTGTTTCAAGGGAAATCGAGACATTGGCAATACCTTGCAATGGAATTCCTTGATTAATGGTTAGAACGTTGCCTTTAACTGAGGCAATAAAATTAAGCACCTGAGAAAGCACGCCTGCAGTGTTTGCAAGAATCAGGGCAATAGTAATAATCTTTTCTCTGCTTGCCTCGTAAAAAGGGAACACGCCATCCTTATATTTATAATAAGCACTTCGACTAAGTCCTACTCGTTCGACGGCGTCGTTAATGGTATAAACCTCCCCTTTGACAAGGAGTTCTTTCGCCTTTGCAGTCTTTAAAATAGCATCTGGTAAGATATTTTTATTAACAATTAAAAAATCATTTGTTAACCCAACCACCCAATCGCTCCTATCTATCTCAACGGTCATTGCTTAAAATCTTCAGACATATTATAAGCTAATTTGAGTGAGTTTGGCAAGAATGAGCGTTAAGCAGTCGGTGCAATCACAAATTTTCCTAATATATTGCATAAAAAGACGTTGGAGCAGCATATAATGCGTTCCAACGTCTTTTCAAGTAGGGACAATCTATCAATTGCCCTAACCGTTTTTATAGAAAGTTAATTAGATGATGATGCAGATCAGTCCACCGTTACCGTCATTGACAATCCGTTGTACGGTATCTTGAAGCTTATGTTGAGCATTTTCTGGCATCTTGCAAAGTTTATTTTGGATGCCTTCACGAACTAAGTCATGCAAGGATTTACCGAAGAGTTGAGCTTCCCAGACTTTCTTGGGATCACTTTCAAACTCATTGAGTATATATTTCACAAGATCTTCTGCTTGACTTTCCGTTCCGATCAAAGGCGTAATTTCTGTCGTAACATCCGCCCTAATAATATGGAGCGACGGAGCACTGGCTTTGAGCTTGATACCATAATGCCCACCTTGTTTGACAAGCTCTGGCTCCTCTAGGAACATCTCTTCAAGTTGAGGGGTAACGACGCCATAGCCATTGATGCGAACTTCTTCAATCGCCGCAGACATTTTATCCCATTCCTTCTTGCCCTTACTATAGTCTAAGACGAGACGTAGTATGGAATGATCGCCTTCAATTTCAACGCCCGTGAGTTCGTTTAAAACAGTTTTGAAGAGACCGTCGACAGAAGTGATTTCCACATTAGCTACGCCAGTACCTAAGTTCATATCTTTTAGAAGCACATCTTGCGCATATTCGCATTCTGTCAAGACATCTAAGGCTTGATCAACATCACGCAAACGACGAACTCCTTCGATCGCTCTACGCACTGTTTCTTCGAAAGCGGCGCGGACAGGATGAACAGCGTCGAGTTCTTCAACCCATTTTGGAAGATCTATGTTGACTTCCGCGACTGGGAACTCGTACAGGACCTCTTCGAGAATTATGGTAATATCGTCTTGATTCATTTCAAGGCAATTCACGACAATCACAGGTATTGCATACTTTTCCTCGAGAGCGCGCCCTAATTCAATGGTCTCTTCTGCATAAGGTCGAATTGTGTTTAAGACGACAACAAATGGTTTTCCTAGCTGGCGGAGCTCAGAAACAACCCGTTCCTCTGCCTCAACATAAGCTTCCCGCTCAATATCAGTAATCGATCCATCTGTCGTAACTACGATACCGATGGTGGCATGATCGCTGATAACTTTACGGGTTCCCATTTCAGCGGCATCCTGAAAGGTCATTGGTTCGTCACTCCAGGACGTTTTAATCATACGCGGCTCTTCACCGTCTTCTGTCTCGTACCCTAAAGCACCTTCTACAGTGTACCCAACACAGTCAACCAGTCGTACATTCATGTGAATTGTGTCTTTGATAACAATCTCCACGGATTCTGATGGTATAAACTTGGGTTCTGTTGTTGTGATCATTCTCCCAGTCCCACTTTGAGGAAGCTCATCTTTGGCCCGCTCCCTTTCAAACGCATCCTGAATGTTGGGCAAGACTAGGAGGTCCATGAATCGTTTGATAAAGGTGGACTTTCCTGTACGGACTGGCCCGACCACACCGAGGTAGATATCGCCACCTGTGCGTTCAGCGATATCTCTAAAAATGTCTACTTTTTCCATTAGCAATTTCCCTCCCTTAATGAGTGCTGTCCCCAATTCGGGGAAGGGCCTCCACCTTATCTCCCCTTCCACCTCCCAGTATCACGAATTAACATGATAACTGGACTAGCACCTTAGCAGTAAAGTATATTGATTCTTTTGGACAAATATGACTTAAAACAAAAAACGCAGAAAAGGTTTTCATAACCTCTTCTACGTTTATGAGACAAAGCATCAATGTATTACTCCATCCAGTTCATTTCTAAAATTTCTTCAAGTTCATGGCGCTTCCCCCGAGTCATCAAATCCATGACTGCGACTCTAGGATCAGCCCCTTCAAACAGAACTTTATACGCTTGTTCTGTTATCGGCATTGAAATATGTTTTTCCATACTAAGTTCATAGGCAATACGAGCCGCCTTAACCCCTTCAACCACCATACCCACGTCTTTAAGCACCGTCTCTAACGGTTTACCTTGTCCGAGAGCGACGCCTGCGCGACGATTCCGGCTATGAGGGCTAGTACAGGTAACAATGAGGTCACCAACGCCTGACAAGCCTGTGAAGGTCAAAGGGTGACCTCCTAGCGCCACGCCTAAACGGGCAATCTCTGTTAATCCCCTCGTCATGAGTGCCGCTTTGGTGTTATCCCCAAAGCCTAATCCATCCGCAATGCCGGTACATACCGCTATAACATTTTTCAAAGCCCCACCCAGTTCAACCCCGATGACATCAGGATTCGTATACACTCTAAATTCCGGCGTCATCATCAGGTCTTGAACGGCTTTGGCAGTTCCCACGTCTGAGGCAACCACTACGGTTGTCGGCATATTCCGCCCGACTTCTTCCGCATGACTGGGGCCAGACAACACGGCAATGGGATTTTTAGGAAGCTCCATTGTCAATACTTCTGACAGTCGAAGGTGTGTTCCCTCTTCCATACCCTTAGCGGTATTGACGACGATACAACCAGGTTTTATGTAGTTCTTCATCGTACGTGCAGCCTCTCTAATGCTATGTGAAGGGACACTTAAAACAACCATATCGGCATTGAGGCGTGCAAGATCCGTGGTGGGTAGAATTCCTGGAGGGAAAACAGCGCCCGGTAAATAACGTGCATTTTCGCGGTGTTGACTCATAAGCTCCATCTCATCCACCTGACGACCAATGAGCGCAACCTGATGACCTGCATTGGCCAAGACAATCGCCAAGGCGCTCCCCCAGCTTCCAGCTCCATAAACTGCAACGTTGGGCATATTCTTGTTCCCCCTTTTCGAAGTTCGTCATTCGATATTCGTCGTTCGAATGTGTACTTTATCTCGCGCATTTCGAACTTCCCTAGTCCGTCTTTTTTTCACCAAAACGAGGTTCCGTTCCTTGCCATACACGTTGAATATTACCTCGGTGAAGAGCGATCACCCCCAAGGACGCAACCGATCCAAAAACCTGATACGCAAGTGGTTCCTGGAATACAAAGACGGTGATGCCCACCGTGAGAGCACCGACCACCGACCCCATGGAAACATAGCGTGTGAACCACACGACTAGCAGAAATAGTCCGATCGCCAAAAACATCACCTTGGGCATTAATACGGTGATGATCCCAAAGCCTGCGGCAACACCTTTTCCACTGGGTCGAAAGCCGAAAAAAGGATTCCAGCTGTGACCCGCCATGGCGAGAAATCCCCCGATTATACCTCCCCATGCGCCATAAGCCCAAAGGCCCAAAGCAGCAGCGGAAGCTCCTTTTAAGAAATCGCCCAGTAACACCAAGCTACCCAGCGTAGACCCTAATAGGCGAAAGGCATTCGTGGTACCAATGTTTCCGCTGCCATGCCGACGCACATCAATTCCTTTGTGTTTGCCTGCTAAATAGGCAAAAGGAATGGCCCCCAAAAAATATGTTAGGATGAAAATCAAATAGCGTGACATACCTTAATCCTTCTCTTTTTCTTCATCTTTTTGTCGAATAACAATCCGAATAGGAGTACCCTCAAACCCGAAATGTTTGCGCATCTGATTCTCTAAATATCGTTTGTAGGAAAAATGCATCAGCTCCGGATCATTGACAAAGAAAACAAAGGTCGGTGGCTTAACACTCACTTGAGTGAGGTATCTGACCTTTAAGCGTCGCCCTTTATCGGACGGCGGCGGGTTAAGATGGAGCCATTCTCTCAGTAAGGTGTTCAAAGTAGCCGTCGTCACACGGGTGGCATTTTGTTCAACAACAAAGTCCACAAGTTCTATAATTTTTGTGACGCGCTGTCCCGTCAAAGCTGAAATGAACATCGTGGGTGCATACTGCATAAACCCTAATTCTATGCGGATCGTCTTTTCAAATTTGTTGATGGTGTTCTCATCCTTTTCTATGAGATCCCATTTGTTGACCACTAAGATAATTGCTTTGCCTGCTTCATGGGCATATCCGGCAATTTTTTTATCCTGTTCCGTAACGCCATCTACCGCGTCAATAAGCATGAGAATCACATCAGATCGATCGACTGCACGCAGAGAACGGACCACACTATATTGCTCCGTCAGTTCGTCGATCCGGGCTTTGCGTCGCATCCCTGCCGTATCGATCAGCACATAATGCTTCCCATCTTGTTCGAAAGGGCTATCGATCGCATCCCTGGTTGTTCCTGGAATGTTGCTGACGATGACCCTGTTTTTTCCTAGCATAATATTGACCAAGGAAGATTTACCGACATTTGGACGTCCAATCACCGAAATACGTATCACATCAGGATCATACTCTTCTTCGCTATTCTCGGGAAAATTAGCAATCACCAAGTCCAGTAAATCACCCGTATTCATACCGTGCACGGCAGAAATGGGTATGGCTTCTCCTAAGCCTAAACTTAAGAAGTCGTAGAGCTGGCCTTCAACCTCTGCAAAGTTTTCCACTTTATTCGCAGCGAGTAAGACCGGTTTTCCAGACCGTCGCAAAGTACGAGCAATCATCTCATCATCCGCCGTAGGCGGTAGTTGGGCATCCACCACAAATACCACGACATCTGCTTCTTCCATAGCTATTTCCGCCTGCTTACGCATCTGGGTAGCGATGGGCGTGCCTAGATCTTTAAATTCTATTCCTCCAGTATCGATCAAAGCAAACTTTTTACCGAGCCAATCTGCATCACGATAAAGTCGGTCTCTTGTTACCCCTGGCATATTTTCCACAATAGCCACAAGACCGCCCGTGATCCGATTAAATAACGTGGACTTTCCCACATTTGGTCGTCCTACTATAGCAACAACAGGCTTACTCACAACGTTCCACCTCCAAAGTATATCCAATGACTTGCTCTAAAAATGAGAGCCCATCGTTTTCGGCAATATTTGCCTTTCCGTGAACCTTTTCTTCTAACCATTGCACGCTGAGATCGTCGAGAAAGATGTCCTCATCAGCCTTAAGCATAACACGAGGAATTAGAAACGCCTCACCCAACAAATCCCCTAATTGTTCCGCGATATCCTGCGCCGTTACTAAGCCTGCGGCCGTAACAGAGGTGCCAAAAAAGTCATTACGTATGGCGTGTACCGTGACGGTCAAGCCACAGACTTGCTCCATCAAACGCGCCCCCCACAGTTCAAACAGTTCCTGAGCTGAGGTCCCTGTGAGGAGATGCACATGGCGTAATGATATCGATACGGGCAGTTTCTTCCAGCTGGCTTCGATCTCAGAGATAAATTTCCGCGCCATGCCTACTCCGTTTTCTAATTGGGGAAAGTCATCATAAACAGTAGCCTTCGGAAAATCTCTTCCCGCTAAAATATAGAATTCATCGGCAAAATATACAAGATGTCGACCCGTCTGCTCAAAGAATTGCTTTTGCCATTTCTCTGCCTGATCCAATATCCCGATTGCCTCAACTGACGTGAAGCCCCGCAGGGATGTAAGTTTTGCGCGGTAACGAGTTAACCCCACTGGTACGACTGCAATTGATTGTACTGAAGGATAGAGTTCCGCCAACCGCTCGATAGTTTCCCTCAACACATCTCCATCGTTATGATCTGGGACTAAGACAACCTGAGCATGTACGACAATTCCAGCTTCAGCAAACCGTTTGAGTAGTTCAGGTAGCTTACCTGCCTGCGGGTTGTTCATAAGCCGAGCACGGACTTCCGGGTTCCAGGCATGAACAGAAATGAAAAGTGGACTTAGATGGAAATGAAGAATCCGCTCTATCTCTTCCTCACTTAAATTAGACAGCGTGATGAAACTCCCCTGTGTCAGCGATAAGCGGTAATCGTCATCTTTATCATAAAGTGATGCCCTCAACCCTTTTGGCATTTGGGCAATAAAACAAAACGTACAATTATTACGACATACCTTCAGACCCTCTGCACTGATTGTCTCGACCTCTAACCCCAAGAACTCCTCTGCATCCTTCTCTATGTCAAGCTCCCATAGTTCACCATTAGGCTTTTCAATGAGTAGAGTATAGTCCTCTTCTGATATACCAAACTGAAAGTCAATGATGTCGTTAATTTCCACTTCATTAACTTCAAGAACTCGATCTCCGACTTGAATCTCCATTTCTTCCGCAATACTCCCAGCATCAACCGCTGCGATCACAAGCCCTTTAGGCAAAATAGTTCCTCCTCCTGACATTCCAGGTCTGGGCATATGACTCCAAAATTCAATCGTTTACAAGTATACTACAAAACTCCCCCGCCTGCTAATGGAGTTCTTGTTCTTCCAGGTGTTCATAGCTCTTATAATAGAACCAGCCCAGACGAAGGCCTGCCCAAACTGTCAACAACCCGACCCCGGAATTCCAAATAAACGGATCGGGGAAATCCGCACGTCTCATAATCCCCTCATAGGTAAATCGCATAAATACCTGGTTTAATAGGATGCTTCCCGTAAAAGCTGCGGCCGTTCCCCAATAGGAGTGCGCCGTCAATCGAGCGACTATAAACAACACAACCATAAAAATCCAAGATTCATAGGGAATAACCCCAGGTTGATTTACTAAAAAAAGGGTTTCCAGGCTTAAGACGAAGGTTGTATAGAGCAACGGTAAGATGCGTCGTTCATCACGCTCCCAAGCCCATCCCCAGAAAGCCAGCATGACCATCAAACGAGCAAAGTGCCAGTGCCAAGGTAGGGTCCAAGGGAAAACTATCTCTACAATTTTACCCATTAGCCAGGCAACCAGCAGCAGCTGAAATAACCGTCTTGAGGCTCGTTTTTGAATATAAGTCACCAGGGCTAAAGAAAAAATAATCCATTCTCCATAGGGCAACTCCAAATAAACCCCTCCTTAAACGGACCTCATACTCATATTATTCCCGTTTATCCGATGGCTAACCACGTGGTTAGCCATCGGATAAAATCAGCTAGACCTCTGAGGCAGTGATAACGCCTTCAGAGGTCTGTTGCTATTAGATTGAGTTTACAGGGAGGCGTTAGGAAGATTATCGACAGAATTGCTTGAGACACGTTTGTGACAATAACGGGATATATTCAAGATCAAACCAAGCTCTGTTAAGGTAATGATTAGGGAACTTCCCCCGTACGAGATCAGAGGTAGGGTGATCCCCGTTACCGGTATGACGCCAGTCACAACGCATAGGTTAATGGCCGTCTGAATGGCCAACGAAGAGGTCAGTCCGAATCCTAAGAGCCGTCCAAAGCGATCCGGGCATTGACTCATCACATAATAGGCTCGGCCATAGAGTGAAATGATCAGGACTAATAAAAACAGAGCGCCCAATAGCCCTAGTTCTTCCCCGACTATGGCGAAGATCATATCTGTATGGTTTTCTGGTAGAAAACCGTATTTTTGCATACTTCTTCCCAGGCCAACACCCAGCAAGCCCCCCGATCCAAAGGCAATCTCGGCGTTAGTTATCTGATAGCCTATATTGGCTGCATATTTCCAAGGATCTAACCACGCCAAAATTCGGTCCCATTGATAACCCGCTGAATTGTAAATATAAAATATCAACGGTAACCCGACGGCCGGGACAGACCCTAAGAACCATTTTGTTGGAATTTCCGTTTGAAATAATAACACCGCACTGGTCATCGCTAAAACCATCGTCGTCCCCAAATCAGGTTGTTTGTAAACGAGTGCCAAAATGAGGATCGTGACAGGGAACAATACACCCAGTGGTATACGCCATTTTTTTCCACGTTTGACTGGATAACGGTCTAGAATATGCGCATAAAATAGAACGAGGGCCAGTTTGGCAATTTCAGACGGTTGAATACTCAATCCCAGAATACTGATCCACCGTGCTGAGCCTTTCGCTGCAACACCTGCATCAGTAAAGATAATCGCGACGAGCAAGCCCACGCTGATAAGAATGGCCACACCGGCTAATTTACGCCAAAACGTATAGGGGACTGCAATGGCTATACCTGCGAAACCAAAACCGAGGAGCGTCCACTTTAATTGTTGGAAAAGGTAGAAATAAATATTTTGCTCTGCGTTAAACCCGCTCACTGCCCCGGCACTTAACACCATAATTAAGCCAAAGGCAATGAGGGCTAGTGTGAAAAACAAGATAGGAAAATCAATAGGCATCGTTCGTTTTTGTTTAGCCATTTGGATCACCTTCCTCTAGGAAGTCTTTTAGCCCGTTCCCACACGAAACGCATACTATTGGTTATCCTTAAGGAGGAGCTTACCGAGAATATCACCGATCGTTACGGGTTTGATTTCACGTTGCGATGCCATAGCTTCAGCATCATTGGCTCGAGCAGCATCTTCGACCATCTCACGCATACTTAAACTGATCCGTTTTATCTCTGGCTTGCATTCGATGACTTTAGCACTTACTTTATCCCCAACTTTTAGCACCTCTTCTACCTTATTGACACGATGATCCGCTAATTGGGAAATATGCACTAACCCGTCTACCCCTTCCGCAAGACCCACGAAAGCACCAAACGTTACTATTCGTACCACGACGCCTTCAACTAAAGAACCTACAGGATACTTTTCCGCGACTTGAAGCCATGGACTTACTTGTAGTTGTTTAAGTCCTAAGGATAGTTTGCCCGTGTCATGTTCAAGTTTTAAGACTTTGACTTCCAAAACATCTCCTATTTTCAACATCTCTGAAGGGTGCTTGATCCGAGTGTAGGACATTTCAGAAATATGAAGCAATCCATCCATGCCACCGATATCTACAAAGGCACCAAAATCGAGGATTCGTCGAACGACGCCTGTTACAACGTCTCCAACTTTAAGCGTCTCAAGTAATTGGGTCCGCTTAACAGCCTGCTCCTCTTCCAAAATAATTCTCTGAGAAAGAACGACTTTCAGATTTGCTGGATCAAATTCAAGGATGCGAAGACGAAGGGTTTGGCCTAAAAACTGGTTTAAGTCTTCAACATACCCAAGCTGAATCTGTGAGGCAGGTACAAAGCCTCGTAGTCCCACATCTACCAGCAAACCAGCCTTGACGACCTCAATCACTTTTGCCTCAAGCACCTCTTTACTCTCTGCGTATTCCTCCAGTCGTTCCTTAGCGATGTCTTCATCCGCTTGTCGTTGGGAATGGACCGCATCCTCTTCTTCAGTTTTAATCCGAATTCCAACTGGGGCAATTTTTTCCCAGTCGGTCATATTCATTTCAGTTTCTTTTTCATTCATTTCAAACATTTTTTTATAAACCTCCTCAATAATCCAATCTGGTGTAGAAGCGCCCGCGGTGATGCCGGCACTTGACGCTACTTTAAACCACGCTATTTCTAATTCCTCCGCTGTCTCGATCAGATGTGTTTTCGTGATTTCAGCACAGAGGGCTGCTAATTTTCGAGTATTGGCACTGTTGCGCCCCCCTACAACCACCATCACGTCAACAGTTTGTGCTAACTCTCGAGCAGCCTTTTGTCGTTCTGCCGTTGCACTACAAATCGTGTTGTGCACCGTAAGATCTTCAGTATGAAGTTTTAACTCTTCGACAATCCCTTCAAAGCTTTCGGTCAGTTGGGTTGTCTGTGCTAAAACGGCTAAACGAGGGTAAGCCGGCAGTTGTTTCGCTTCTTCGAGCGTTTGAATGGGTATGGCCTGCTCTCCCGCCCAACCCAGAATCCCCTGCACTTCAGGATGGAGTTTGTCTCCCATGACAATCACTTGCTGCCCCATTTCAGCAGACGCCGCAGCCAACCGCTGAGCCTTCTGAACAAAAGGGCACGTGGCATCGACCACTTGAATTCCCTTATTTTCAGTCTCCTGATAGACATTGGGCCCTACACCATGCGAACGGATAATGACAACTTGGTCTACTAAGACTTCCTCCAAGGCATTAACCACCTGAATTCCACGCTCTTCCAAGCGTTTTACAACCTGTTGATTGTGAATGAGTGGTCCGAGTGATACTGCCTCTGAAGTCTCCACTGTTCGTTCTGCCATATCCAAGGCGCGCTTAACACCAAAACAAAAACCAGCTTTTGCCGCTAGTTGAACGTTCATCATTAAGACCCTCCCTATGAATTATTAAGAAGTAATTCTCTACCTAGTTCCAAAATCCCTGCTATTTATTAGCAGTTTTATCCGACCCAAGCTCCTCCAAAAGGTATGCGACCTGCTACCAGGTCGCATACCTTTTAGATATTACGTTTGTCAGTTGATCCACTTATTCCGGTTTTGTCAATTCCTGCATTGCCTGCATAATACGGTCAGCAATCCATTCCCTACGGTTTTCTACCCCTTCTGGTGCTTGCAACATTTGAGGGGTCATCGGTTTACCGACTACGACCACTATCTTTCCCCAGCCTTTTGTTAATAGTTTATGGGTCCCATACATTTTGAGGGGAACGACCGTTGCTTTGCTTTTTTCCATGAGAAAAACCATTCCAGGGAGGCCTTTTTGAAGTTCGCCACTCTGAGATCGTGTCCCTTCCGGAAAAAGCCCTAAGACATGTCCCTCTTTTAAGATTGCCAAAGATTGACGTATTGCGTTCATATCTCCCTGCCCTCGTTTTACGGGAAAGGCACCAAGCTTGCGAAAACTATTCCCTAAAACAGGTATAGAAAATAGTTCTTCTTTAGCCATAAAAGAAACCTTGCGGGGTAGACTGGATCCAGCCACTAAGGGGTCCCAAAGGCTTTGATGGTTTACCGCTAAAATAACGGGCCCCTCCGCTGGCAAATTTTCTGCGCCCACGACTTTCCAGCCCATCAACTTAAACTGGAAGCGAAACAGCACCTTTGCAAATTCATAGAACGTCATCTTCCATCCTCCTGCGTTAAAGCTACAATCTTACCGACTATTTCTTCCACACTCAAACTCGTGGTATCAAGAATGACAGCATCTTGAGCTGACTCTAGCGGAGAAACGACGCGTTCAGTATCCTGTCGATCACGCTCTTCCATATCTTGAGCGACTTCTTCCAAAAGCGCATGTTTGCCGGCTTCCACAAGCTCCCGCCACCGGCGATTGGCACGTTCCTGTAGTGTGGCCGTTAAGAATATTTTGAGAGAGGCTTCTGGCAGGACATGAGTTCCAATATCACGACCATCCATCACCACGCCACCTCGCTCAGCTTCCCTGCGTTGCAATCCGACCAAGCGTTCCCTAACCCCCGCATACGACGCAACGGTAGAAACGGCGCGAGAAATTTCAGGACTTCTAATCAACTGTGTGACATTCTCCCCATCACACCAGACCGTTCCAGCGTCGCAATGATCTAAGACGACCTCGGTATTGTGAGCGATTTGACAGACGTTTAGCTCGTCTTCCAAGTTAATTTTGTTTTCTAAGGCTTTATACGCGATGGCCCGATACATAGCCCCGGTATCCACATAAAATAGCCTCAAATGTTTTGCTACCAGCTTAGCTACCGTACTTTTACCGGCACCTGCAGGACCATCGATGGCAATTTGTAAGGCCCGTTGTTTTTTTTGCTTCACACTAAAATGCTCCTTTTATTCACATTGATAAGCTTGCCGCAAGCAAGGTAGCCGCGATGTTGTTTACTGCATGTAACGCAATGGCCGGGTAGAGCGATTTATACTTATCGTAGAGGTATACTAGGACCATGCCTAACACAAAACGCGGGAAAAATCCGTAAGCCTGGAAATGAAGGCCAGAAAAAATTGCAGCGCTTATCACGGCTGAGGTCCATTTCCCAAAGTACGCTTGTAAGCTTCCAAAAATAACCCCACGAAATAGCGTTTCTTCCACCAAAGGCGCTAAGACGCCGGCTAAAATCAAATTCAGCACCAACGTAAGAGACGTGGTCTGTCCTAATAATTTGGTATAGACATCCGTTTCTGGAGGGCTAAAACCATACCGATAAAGAAAAATAGCATAAGAAATATTGATGATCCAGGTTAAAACATATAATCCCAAGATCGTTTTAATTGAGTTTTTCAGAGGTACAGGATTCCAACCAAAATCTGCCCATTTCCAGTGCCGGATACTCTTAATAGCCCAAATTAAACCTGCGAAGGATAGCTGTGACAGAAACGCGTTAAGGTACATTAAAATGCGTTCATGAGGCCAGCGCTCCATTAATAAAACCGTTCCTATCGATAATATAAGATAAATGCAAACGATTCCACCCAAAACCATCACCAGATCTACCCAACTCAAGTGCCGTTTCAGAACAGAATCCGCTTGGTTTTCCTCGTACATACTCACTCACCTTTCTTCATGGTACATATTTCTTGGATAAACTTCTCAAACTAGAGTGAAAGGAGGAATCACCATGCATCCACAGGATACAACCTTACAAATTTATCATAGGAATTATAAAATCCCCATAGAGACATATATCAATACGGTGTCTGATTTTCCGGATCCTTGGGATGAGCGCGCTTATCAATATGTTGTCCATCAAAACCTTATTGAAACCAACGATTGTGGCAATGTGGGAATGGTACGTCAAGAAAAAGACGAAAATTTTGTCTATCTGGATGCGGCTATTCGGTATGTAATAAATTAAACAAGATCTTCCGTAGTCTCACTTAAAAGTAATTTCCCTAAGTCACTAACACTCTGGGCGATAAAATCCGGAGAAGCAAGGCGTAATTCTTCATCACTCCCAAACCCATATCCGACAGAAATAACATCAATATGGTTAGCTCTAGCTCCATGGACATCATAATTGCGATCCCCAATCATCACAGTGTCTGATCGTGAACCCTCTGGCATGGTTTTCAGCGCTTCAGCAATGAGACAATCTTTCTCCACAAATTGACCGTTCAGCTCGCTTCCCATAATAACACTAAAATGACCATCCAATAAGAAATGTTTAAGAATTTTTTCTGCAAACACCCTAGGTTTTGAGGTCGCCAGCAAATGTATGCAGCCCTTCTCTTTTAACTGAGCCAACAAATCTGGAATTCCAGGGTAAACAGTGTTTTCATAGAGTCCTATTTCTGTATAACGCTCACGATAAATTGAGATAGCCCGGTTCAAGAAGGCATCATCCGTCGTTTTAAACAAAATTTTAAAGCTCTCTTTTAAGGGAGGTCCAATCATCCAATCCAAAGAATTGGCGTCCCAAGAAGGATAATCTAACCGCTCTAGCGCATATTGAACTGAGCGGGTAATGCCTTCTTTAGAATCTGTCAATGTACCATCTAAGTCCCAAACTAAAATATTATAACGCATGATAAACCTCCAAAATAATTTCCTTAAATTTCCGGAATGAATTGCCTAAAAAAGAGCCATTCTAACACTAAAGAGAGGAGGACTTTACCATGTTTTATCATCAAAAACCTTATCACCATAGTGCCCATGGATTTCTTTTTCTTCTGAGCTTAGTGGTAGCTTTCATGCTCGGTCGAAAATCTGAACAGTATGGCTATTCTATTGTATCACGAGGGTGCTGCTGTTCAAGTGACGAAGACAGAATCGAAGAAGATGACATGATGAGTGATCCCGACCTAAGCTATCCACGTAATTAGACCTCAGACACGCACCGTTATTTGTTTAGAAGAAACTCCGAGATTAATCTCGGAGTTTCTTCTATATTATACAGCAAACGTTGTTATTAAACATGATCACTTTTCTACGGATTCCGTTTCATAGGGCCAGTTATTATACCACCTAGATTATTAACATTGGAACTATTATTGCCCCTTCTCTAAGCAACTTATATTCAATGAGTATAGCAAATATAAGCAACAAAAAAAAAAGGGAGCTCGAAATCGAGCTCCCTTCACCTGCCGTATTAGCAACTTCCGCAGCATCCGCCGCCACAGCCACCACCATCACCACAGGTATCACCCTCAGCTTTACCCGTCTTTGCCGTTCGTATTTCAAAGCCTCCACCGTCACTTGACTCAACATAGTCAACGATGGCTCCCTCTAACTGAGTCGACAGTTTAATGTCCGTTAGGATTGAAACTCCATAGCCTTCATCTAGAATATCGTCCTCTGTTTTTGACTCTTCCAACGTCATACCGAAGTTTGGTCCACTACAACCAGCGCCTTCGATAAAGAGACGAAGAAAAGCATTTTCTTTATCTTGGGCCTTAAGCACTTCTTTAACCTTTTGGGCCGCGAGTTCTGTAATTGTTACCATTTCGCCATCACTCCTTATTAAATATTATTATAATACATTCTAGGTCTTTTCTCAAGCCAATTTCACCCATGGATTATGTTCAGAAACACATGTGCTTTGTGCTACCATGACACAATCCCAGAATACTGACGAATGTTTTTCATAACGAAAACATTATATATTATATTTGTTTTAAATGATGTGTGTCATTATAACGCTTAAGTAGTCATTTGTAAAATTTTTTCCAAATAACTCCATAACCAAATCAGGCGAGTCACGTTCTACCCAAGTAACTTATCCAAGCCCCAAAACGCCGTCATTCCAAAGAGAATTCCCAGAAAAAGATTGGGCACATATTTAGTAAATAGAAATGTTAAGAGCCCGGCCCATAAAAACGGATTATGTATGATGACGATCGAACCACTCTCTGTCACTAATTCCGGAATGACAAGCGCTGCCAGTAAAGCGATAGGCACAAGTTCTATAAAGTCACGAATGTACCCTTGAACGTTATTTCCTTTAAACAACAAAAAGGGCAAAACACGTGCCCCATATGTGACTAGAGTCATTAATATAACCGTCTGCAGAAGGTGGATATTCATAGAATTTTGCTCCCTACTCTTTAGGCTCTATAGTCTGTATGTTTACTCTCAATTCCAGTATCTCTTTGTCTCTGACGCCACCAGGCTCCAATCCCAGCAGCCAAAGCGACACTTAAAATAAGATAGATTTTTCCTGGAATAAGCAGTTTTAAAGCGACGGCAAGCATGGCGGCTAAGACATAAGTGAGCGCATTCTTCTTAGTTAGAGACGTCGCCGTTAAAATAATAAATAAGGCTAAGAGTGCAAATTGGAAACCTGAGAATTCAAGTGGCAACCATTTCCCGATCAGACCACCAATCATCGTAAACACAAACCAAGAGGTGAATGAGCCTAGGTTAATCCCCAACATAACCCAACGACGGTTTTCCTCTCCTACCACATCCTTTAGAATTCTCGCGTTCAGTACAAAGGTTTCATCGGTGAGCCCTTGCGCCAGCGCTAACGACCAAGGGAGCGTTCTTTCTGGGAAAAAAGGCACCACTGACAGGCTCATCAATACATGACGCACATTAACGATGAAGGTAGTCAGTCCAATCATCCAAACTGTGGCGCCCTGATGGATCATCTCTATCGCAATAAACTGGGACGCACCCGCAAAAACAAAGAAAGACATCAGCCCAGCTTCCCAAAAGGTTAAGCCGAACTGAGTCGCCAGAAGTCCAAAGGTCACCGCCACGGGCGCATACCCAATCGCTATCGTTAACGATTGGTGCAACCCATAAGTAAAACCTTTATTCACGTCACTGGAGGTTGTAACCTTCATTGAGCCACCTTCGCGATGACGGCTAAAAAATGAGGATAGGATACATCCGCTGCGGCCATGTCTTCCACGCTGACTCCATCCTGCGAAAGCATTCCAGCAATTGCCCACGTCATGGCCAACCGGTGATCTCCAAAGCTATTTGCCTGCCCACCGCGCAAGGATGTCTGTCCTTTAATACGCAATCCATCAGGAAGCTCCTCAACCTTGGCGCCTAAAGCGTTGAGTCCCTCGACCACCGTCCGAATGCGATCGGTTTCCTTGACCCTAAGTTCCGTGGCATCCCGAATGACCGTTTCCCCTTCAGCTAGAGTTGCAGCGAGCGCTAGAATGGGAATTTCATCAATCAAGCGAGGAATCATGTCCCCTCCAATTTCAATACCTTTAAGCTGTGAAGGACGCACACGCAGCGTCGCCCTGGGCTCACCACAGACTTCTGTAACATCTATTAACTCAATATCTGCACCCATAGCTTTGAGCGCTTCCAATATTCCAGTACGAGTTGGGTTTATTCCGACGTTTGGGAGAATGAGTTCTCCACGTCCAGCTAAACTTCCTAAGACCAGGAAGAACGCCGCGGACGAAATATCCCCCGGTACCGACACTTCCTGACCTGTTAAGCTGGCTCCCCCGTGTACCCTTACCAGAGTTTTCTCGCTGAGCACCTCAACACCGAACCCTCTGAGCATTCGTTCCGTATGATCCCTAGAAAGAGCGGGTTCCTCAAGGCTTGTTTCTCCACTTGCTCGCAAGCCTGCTAAGATAATCGCCGACTTGACTTGGGCCGAGGCCACCGCAGTTCGAAAGATTTGGCCCTGCAAGTGACCACCCCTCATGGTCAGCGGAAACAGATTATCGCCTTGCCGTCCAATAATCTCGGCACCCATCTGTTTAAGAGGGTCAGTGACACGTCGCATGGGTCGAGTTCTCAAGGACGCATCCCCTGTTAAGCTGACAGCAAAAGGGCTGCCCGCCAAGACTCCAAGTAGCAGTCGCGACGTCGTCCCAGAATTACCAGCATCCAAGACATCTGTTGGCTCCGTCCAGGCTTGCATTCCCTCTCCGCGAATCCAAACTTGATTGCCCTGCCGCTCCCAAGAGACCCCCAATTGTTTTAAACAACGCAGCGTACTTAAACAGTCTTGACCTAATAAAAAATTTGATACATGGGTTTCTCCATGAGCCATCCCACCCAAGAGCGCCGCCCTATGAGAAATGGATTTATCACCAGGAACTGTGATTTCTCCTGCGACGCCGGAGACGGGTTTAATAAACACACCACGCATAGGATATACCCCCTCAGTCAACGATGTAGAGATCTAGCAGACTTATTCTATACAGCCCCGAACTGCATGAGCCCTACGAAATGCTTCCGCAATCGCCTCTCTGTCTCCCAGTTCGAGGTGTTCCCGTAATTCCTTAATTCTTTGTTCCACAAGGGTAAGCCCACTGAGAATTGCCTCAGAATTCCTCACCAAAACCTCTTTCCACATTTCAGGAGAACTGTCTGCGATGCGTGTTATATCTTGGAAGCTACGTCCCCCTAACGCAAAGGCTGATTTCCCCTCTTTAGAAGCATCTCGCGTTGCTAATGTTAAGGCCACTGCAAACAGGTGGGGGATATGACTCACCATCGCCACTTCTCTGTCATGGTCCTCAGGATCTCTAACCACAACGTTAGCGCCAAATCCTTCGATAACTTCTGTCAGTTTTTGAACCACTTCTTGAACGCAAACGGCCTCTGGCGTTAAAACATAAGGATACCCCTCAAAAAGGTGGGCGTCGGCAACCCGAAACCCAGATTGTTCTGAACCCGTCATGGGATGTCCACCTACAAAGTGGAAATCAACCAGCCCTGTTTGAGCACTAACCTTGGATTTGTTGCAGATTTCCCCCTTGATGCTTCCGACATCAGTCACAATCGCCCCTTTAGGAATCCTGCCAATCAATTGGTCAAACCCCTTGGCAAACTCTTGAAGGGGTAGTGCCAAAACCACTAAATCAACGTCCATGAACGTTGGCATTTCTGTCCAACCTGCTTGAATCCAGCCCCTTGATAACGCTTCATCCAGACTGTCCTTCTCGCGGTCAACCGCAAGAACCTCCCAGCCTGAAAGGTGTAAGGCACCTGCCCAAGACCCACCCATCAGTCCTAAGCCCACGATACAGGCCTTAGGACTACGCCGGCCTGACCACCCCGCTGCCAGAATTGCTTTGGGACCTTCTATCACGAACTCACTTCCCCCAATTGACGATCAAGGGCAGTCGTAAGTCTTGCCAAATCCGTCATCATTATTTGGAATTTCTCCGGTGTTAAGGACTGTTTTCCATCTGAAACAGCTTTTTCAGGATGTGGATGTACTTCCACAATCAAGCCATTTGCTCCGGCAGCAAGAGCCGCTTTTGCCATGGGATGAACTAACTCCCATTTCCCCGTTCCGTGACTTGGGTCAACAATGACCGGTAAGTGGGAAAGAGCGTGCAGAGCGGGAACCATACTCAGATCAAGCGTATTTCTTGTATAGCTTTCAAAGGTTCGTATGCCCCGCTCACAGAACATCACCTGATCGTTTCCTCCATCCAGGATATACTCAGCCGCCATCATCCATTCTTCTAACGTTGCAGATGGGCCTCTTTTAAGCATGACGGGTTTGCCGCACTTAGCAACTGCTTTAAGCAAAACAAAGTTCTGCATGTTCCGAGCACCAATTTGGAGAACATCCGCATAACTCGCCACTAAGGCGACATCCTGCGCATCAATCACTTCTGTGATCACGAGCAGTCCCGTTTCTTCTCGTGCTTCTGCCAAATAGCGCAAGCCCTCTTCCTCTAAACCCTGAAAAGAATAGGGAGAAGTACGGGGTTTGAAGGCACCCCCTCGCAAAAACGTCGCACCGGCCTCGCGCACAGCATGCGCAGTTTCTAAGATTTGTGCTCTACTTTCGACAGCACACGGTCCAGCCATCACATGAATCTTACTGCCTCCGATTTCTTGTCCCCCCACCCGAATAATGCTATCCGCGGCGTGAAACTCTCGGCTGACTAATTTATAAGGAGCCAAAATCGGCACCACTTTCTCTACCCAAGGTAACGCTTCTAAATCGAGGGCCTTCATACGATTTCGATCCCCAATAACCCCCATAATCGTTTTCTCTACGCCTTGGGAAAGATGTATTTTGAAG
>DASRMG010000148.1:0-46143 GCA_035648035.1 Desulfosporosinus sp.
TATTCGTCGCCATGGTAAAGTCATGGTCATTTGTGAAAATCCGAAACACAAGCAACGACAAGGCTAGAAGTTTCGGTTGCGCGGCTGATTGAAGGAAATCCTTCAATTGCACCGATTTTATATTGATACAGAACTTAAATAGTTGGAGGTGTAAATTTTAGATGGCACGTATCGCTGGAGTAGACTTACCGCGCGAGAAGCGTTTAGAGATTGCCTTAACCTATATTTTTGGGATTGGGCTACCGACTTCACATAAGATTCTCGCTAAATCGGGCGTTAGCCCGGATGTCAGAGTGCGTGACTTGTCGGAAGACGAAGTCAGCAAGCTTCGAGAAGTTATTGATAAAGAGTTTAAAATTGAAGGCGACCTGCGTCGCGAAGTTTCCCTCAATATCAAGCGTCTTGTTGAAATTGGTTCCTATCGTGGACTGCGCCATCGTCGTGGACTTCCCGTTCGAGGTCAGCGCACGAAAACCAATGCCCGTACTCGTAAGGGTCCGGCTAAAACTGTTGGAGCAAAACGTAAAAAGTAAAAAGGGGGGATAACCGAGATGGCACGTAAAGTTGTCCGGACAAAACGCCGGGAACGAAAGAATATTGAAAGTGGAATTGCACATATCAAATCCACGTTTAACAATACCATGGTGACCATTACGGATACCAGCGGGAACGCACTCTCTTGGTCAAGTGCTGGTTCTCTAGGCTTTAAAGGTTCACGTAAAAGCACTCCTTTTGCAGCTCAAATGGCCGCAGAAACTTGTGCTAAAGTTGCGATGGAACATGGCTTAAAAGATGTTGAGTGCTTCGTAAAAGGACCTGGAGCTGGACGTGAAGCTGCAATTCGTGCGCTACAAGCAGCAGGTTTAGAAGTTAACTTAATTAAAGACGTGACACCGATTCCACACAATGGCTGTCGGCCACCGAAACGCAGAAGGGTATAGGAGGTGTGTAATCATGGCTAGATATACTGGACCAGTCTGTCGCTTATGTAGACGCGAGGGAATGAAGTTATTCCTTAAAGGGGAACGTTGTTATACCGGAAAATGTGGGATTGATCGTCGTGCATTCGCTCCAGGACAACATGGTCAAGCTCGTGCGAAGAAACCAACTGAATATGGTCTTCAATTACGAGAAAAACAAAAAACACGTCGTATGTATGGTGTTATGGAAAAACAATTCCGTCACTATTTCGATGTAGCTGCACGTAAAAAGGGTATGGCCGGAGAAAACCTACTCGTCCTGCTGGAACGTCGACTCGATAATGTCATATTCCACCTGGGTTTTGCATCATCTCGCCCAGAAGCACGTCAACTTGTGAACCACGGTCACTATACCATTAATGGTAAAAAGGTTGATATTGCCTCGTATTCAGTACGTGTAGGAGAAGTCATTGCTGTTAAAGAAGGTAGCAAGAGTTCGCCACGTATCAAACTACTACTAGAAAACTTAGGTTCTCGTGCACTTCCAGCGTGGTTAAGTTTGGATGCCAATACTGCTGCTGGAACCGTTATTGCACTTCCTACTCGTGAAGATATTCAAATCCCAATCCAAGAACACCTTATCGTGGAGAAATACTCCCGTTAATGTTGGCGTTCTACCTATATGGGTTGGATGGCTTGTCTATAAATCTCTCGAGAAAGAAGGTGCATTCCGATGATTGAAATCGAGAAGCCCAGGATCGAGTGTATCGAGCGTTCTGAAGATGACTCCTATGCAAAATTCGTCGTTGAGCCTCTTGAAAGGGGTTATGGTATTACTTTAGGGAATTCTCTAAGGCGTATTCTACTCTCCTCTCTTCCCGGTTCAGCGGTGACATCTGTTAAAATCGAAGGGGTACTCCACGAGTTTTCTACGATTCCCGGTGTACTGGAAGACGTTACTGATATTATCCTGAATCTCAAGTCGCTTGCCTTGAAAGGCTATACGGATGAAACTCGAATTATTCGTTTAGAGTCTCAAGGCGGTGGAGTTGTCACAGCAGGAGATATCATCACTGATCCAGACATCGAGGTTCTGAATACGGATTTGAAGATAGCTACATTGGATAACGATGGTCGACTGTTCATGGAAATGACAGTTGAGCGTGGACGCGGCTACGTTGCTGCGGACAAGAACAAGAAACCCGACGACATTATTGGAGTGATCCCCATAGACTCCATATTTGCCCCGATTTATAAGGTCAACTACACGGTAGAGGATACCCGTGTTGGCCAAATCACGGACTTTGACAAGTTAACGCTTGAAGCATGGTCTAATGGCAGTATCTCGCCAGAAGAGGCCACCAGTTCGGCCGCCAAAATTCTGAGTGATCATCTGCGCCTTTTCATGGGACTCACTGATAAACTCAATGATGTTGAGATTATGGTGGAAAAAGAAGAGGAAGCTAAAGATAAAATCCTCGATATGACGATTGAGGAACTAGATCTATCTGTCCGTTCGTACAACTGCCTGAAACGGGCAGGGATCAACTCAGTTGAAGAACTGACCCAAAAAACGGAAGAGGATATGATCAAAGTACGTAACCTTGGTCGCAAGTCTTTAGAAGAAGTGGAGTTTAAACTTAAGAACTTAGGTTTATCGTTCCGCCCGGTTGAAGACTAATTCGGTGCAAAAGGAGGGGAATGTAATTGGCTTACCGCAAGTTGGGAAAAAATACAGGTCATCGGGGGGCAATGTTGCGTAATATTGTCACTTCCCTGTTAAGACATGAGCGTATTCAAACAACTGAAGCACGTGCTAAAGAATTGAATGCCATCACTGAAAAGATGATTTCACTTGGCAAACAAGGCGATTTGGCTTCACGTCGTTTAACGCTAGCGTATCTCATGGATGAAGATGTTGTAACAAAGTTGTTCGATACTATTGCGCCGAAATATGCTGACCGTCAGGGAGGCTATACTCGTATCATGAAACTCGGCTTACGTCGGGGCGATGCTGCGACAATGGTAATCATCGAACTCGTATAATGCGAGTTGCTAAAGGCCGGGTTGCTTAAACTATGTTTAGGCACGCCCGGCCTTTGCTGATAATCGGGGGAGTGATCTCAGCCTTTGAAAGTGCTTGAAGTGCAGAACATCAGTTATGAGGATCGGTTAAACGGATTGAGCTTTGACTGGCACCAAGGTGAGATTATCGCAATTATGGGCGCCAATGGCTCTGGAAAGTCCACGTTAGCTCGTCTCATCGCGGGTTTGATTGAACCCACTGCGGGGAAAATCCTTTTTACCGCTGACGGCATCTCAGGCGCATGGAATACGGAGACTAGGTGGCGGGAAATTGGGATTGTTGGGCAACATCCACGGCGCCAAACAATTGGAGCAACGGTTGCGGAAGAACTGGGCTATGGACTCTTAAACCTTGGTCATGATATCCCATGGGTGCGCAACAGAGTGCAGGAATTAGCCGCTTGTGTAGGTTTAGGAGGCAAAGAAGATCAGTCTCCATCAACGCTTTCTGGGGGAGAGAGACAAAGACTGGTAACTGCAGCGATTTTGGCGATGCACCCATCCTTCCTTATATTGGATGAAGCCTTATCGATGCTTGATGCCCGCGCTCAAGCTAAAGTCCTGGACCTTTTACACGAAGCTCAACCTGAAACAGGGCAACTATGGATCACGCATGACCCCGAGTTAGCAAAACTAGCAGATCGTCTCTTGGTTCTTAAAAACGGGCTACTTATTGACTTGGGTAAGCCACAAGAGGACTTGATCCCCTGCGAGCTACAATCACTTTCTACCCATAGGGAGGTATATGTGGATCCCATCCCGCCAGCACCTAAACAACTACAAACTGTAGCGTTAGGGATGCAAGGATCAAATGATTTAATAAATCCCCCTGTATTAGAATGGAAAAAAGCGAACTATGGAACCCGTCTATCGTTGGATAAAGTTGTAAGAGCAGGCGAGTTTATTGGAATTGTCGGTCCATCGGGTTCAGGTAAGACGACACTATTGGACAGTGCCGTCGGTTTGATTCTACCAACACAGGGGCAATTTCTGGTAGGTGGAGAATCAATTTGCCAAGCTTCTTTAAAAGCAGTACGCCGTAAAACTCGCTTAGTTCTTCAAGAAGCGGGAGAATACTTGATTGGACGTAATGTCTATCACGAAGTATTTCATGCTGACCCTAGACGAGACGGCATGGCTCTAAAGCAAACTAGGTTATCGTTCTTGGGAGAGTTTGGGATACCTGAACACATGGCGGAGTACGCACCAGAGCGAATAAGCGGCGGTGAACGACAAAAGGTAGCACTGGCCGCTGCACTGAGAACCCTTCCAGAGATTCTTTTACTAGACGAACCCTTACTTGGACTTGATGCTTTGAGCAGGGAAGGCATCAGGTCCATGATTTCTAGATGGGACGAGCTCACCATCCTTTATGTGACCCATGATCTAAGAGAGGTTTTACAGCATGCCGATCGGCTATGGCTTATTGAAAACGGACATGTAGTCTTAGATTGCCCAACACATTGTTGGAAAGAGCATCAAGAACAATTTCGGGCCGCAGGCGTTCGTTGCTAAAGGGGGGACTACTATTAAAGTCTTTGAACTCTACTGCCCGGGTAACAGCTTGCTGCATCGTCTTGATCCAAGGGTCAAGGTGGGAGGATTAGCCTTCCTGTCTCTCTTATTGACCATGGCAGGATGGCAGGGTCTAACGATGACGTCCTTTGTCCTCCTCGGGCTAGTCGTTTTCAGTCGTACCCCCATAAAAATATATCGTTCGCTCATTGTGGTACTTATATGGATGGGCATATTTTATGGTTTGGCAGCAGGGTGGGTTTGGCCTGAAAACAAAGCAGTGTGGTATGGCCATTGGTCATTAGACGGTTTTCTTCAAGCCGGCAACATGCTTTGGCGCCTTGCCCTGGTTTTTGGCCTGACGCGTCTTTATACGGCCGTTACTCGGCCCCTTGATCAAGGGATGGGGATATCTTATTTCTTTAATCCCCTCATTCATATTACGCCAAAAGCAGCCGATTTTGCCCTAATGCTCACGTTGACACTGCGCTTTATTCCTCTCATTGTGGAAGAGGCATTTTTAGTATGGAAAGTTAGGCTATTAAAAAGCGAGTGGCCTCACTCTAAGGTTAAACAAACTTGGGAAATAACTCAACTTGTTGTACCGCTCCTGTTACTTAGCTTGAGACGGGCAGAAGAACTTGCAGAAAATCTGATGTCTAGAGGATATGGTTCGGGCAAGTATCGAACGCTTATCCTCCATGAACGGACCACCGACGACTTCGTTGGAGTTATAGTCATCGGAGTTTGGGGATTATTACTTTTAGTTTTGTAGACATTAAACCATATGTAGTGGAGGCTCGTCTTAATGCGGAATATTAGGCTAAAATTGACTTATGACGGAACAAGCTATCATGGTTTCCAGCGACAACATGAAACTCATGGCCCAACAATCCAGGGTAATATAGAAAGAGTATGGGCAAGATTGGCTGGCGAAGAGGTAACTCTAGCTACGGCAGGCCGTACTGATACAGGGGTGCACGCCTCTGGGCAAGTCGTGAACTTTATGACAGCAGCAAGAATTCCCGAAGAAAAAATACCTAAGGCGTTTAATAGTATGTTACCCAGAGATATTAAAATATTAAGTGCGGAATGTGTACCGGACGATTTTAATGCTCGGTGGTCAGCAAAGTGGAAACGCTACGATTATCAGATCGACAACAAACCCATTCCAGATGTATTTACGCGTCTTTATGCAGCCCATGTACCTATTCCCTTAGATGTGGCACAGATGCAGATGGCAGCGAGTCTTTTGGAGGGACGTCATAATTTTAAAACCTTCGCAGCAGCCGGTGGGGCTAGTAAAACGTTCGAACGGACAATTTATTGCTGTCTCGTGAAGAAAGACAAAGACTTAATTACAATTTCCTGTGTGGGAGATGGGTTTCTGTATCACATGGTACGCATTATTGTAGGAACACTTATGGACGTGGGAAAAGGCCGGATTCTCCCACAAGAGATACCTGATATTATTGACAGTCAACAACGAAGCCGTGCTAAAATGGTTGCCCAAGCACATGGTCTAACGCTTTCTCACGTGAATTATACAAATGAATGCCCATTTGATGTTTTTAAAGACCTTTTGCCAGAAATTAAACATGAATATAAGAATTAACTTGACAACTGATGGAGATTAAAATAAAATATCAGTATGAGTTTTTATGCCTTGGCTATGATTGAGCCCCATGCCCCTGGCATACCGCAAGCATGACTGAGCCCCATGTGAGTGATAATTTATCAGAAAACTTCTAATTGGAGGGAAAGTTATGACCACGTTTTTTGCGAAAGCGCAAGACCAGGAGCGCAAATGGTTTATCATTGACGCTGCGGGAATCCCCTTAGGCCGTATTGCTACTGAAGCAGCACGTCTCCTAAGAGGTAAACATAAGGTGACATTCACCCCTAATGTTGATACAGGGGATCATGTGATTATTATTAATGCTGCTAAATTGGTGTTAACAGGAAATAAATTGAACGATAAGATGTATCGTCGTCACTCTGGATATCCAGGTGGGTTAAAAGAAGTCCCTTACAAAAAGTTAATGCAAACTATGCCTGAACGAGCTATGGAACATGCCGTGAAGGGAATGCTTCCTCATAACAAGTTGGGCGCCCAGATGTACACAAAGTTAAAAGTGTATAAGGGAGAGACACACCCGCATCAAGCTCAACAAGCTGAAATCTGGACGATTCAGTAGTTTAAGGAAGGAGGATATAACATGGCAACTCAATTACAATATGCTGCGACAGGACGACGTAAAAATGCTGTCGCTCGCGTTCGACTTATTCCAGGTGAAGGAAAGTTCATCATCAACAAACGTGAAGTGGCTGAGTATTTCGGCAAGAAAACGCTTGAAATGATTGTTCAACAACCCTTCAACATTACAGATACGTTAGCTAAATTTGATGTTATTGCTCTTGCCCATGGGGGTGGCACCACAGGACAAGCCGGCGCTATACGCTTAGGAATTGCCCGTGCTTTACTTAAAGCAGATGCCAGTCTCCGCCCAAGTCTTAAAAGAGCTGGTTTCCTCACGCGTGACCCACGTATGAAGGAGCGTCGTAAATACGGCTTGAAGAAAGCTCGTAAGGCTCCACAATTCTCCAAACGTTAATACGTTTGAAAGTGGAAAACCCCCGAACCATTACGGTTTGGGGGTTTTCCATTTTAAGACTCTATGAGAACCTATAGCCTTGATAAGGTAAGTGGTTCATATTAAGAAGGTTAAGAAGGAAAGAGCCGATAAGCTCCTCCCTTCTTGTTGGATTATCTCTTGAAAGTCCAGGGCATCGTTGCTCCAAGAGGTTCATCTCAACGACCGACATAGAGTTGTAAATGATTACTTTGAGTCATTCCCCTACCTACTTAAGTGGGGAACAAAATGATCATTTAAAACTTTTACTTAACTACATCAATTCCTAAGCATTACTGCCGGATTCTATTATATGCAAGTCATCGAGTTTGTAACCTAGTATTTTCTGTTAATTAACTTTAATAATAAATATCAGTAGGGTGAGGATAGAAATTCTATTAACCACTAGTAATAGTGTAATTTGCTCAAAGCGAGGCAAAGGTACAAACCAAATGCATATTCCCAAGAACTTCCCCATAAAGTAAGACGTGTAGACTGGGGGAGGCGGATGAGAATGAGAATGAGACGAATTTGGTTTGTAAGTTTTAAACGACGTAATGGAGTTATTTTAGGTGTCGCACTTGGAGTTATTATGACAATAGCTCTTGGGATGGGATTAAGTGGGCAGGATACGAAAATATGGAGTTGGATCTTAGGTAATAGAGTCGTTGTGATCGATGCCGGTCATGGGGGCGTAGATCCGGGTGCTGTGGGGGTAGGAAATGTCTTAGAGAAAGATGTGACCCTGGCCGTATCCAAACGTCTCGAAATTCTTGTTCAGCAGAGTGGGGCGAAAACAATTATGGTCCGCGGTGATGACACCGACCTAGGAACGGCACAAGGGCTTTTAAAGCGGAAAAGAGAGGACTTAACACAGCGTATCCAGCTTGCTAAAGATGCCCAGGCTGAAGTTTACATAAGTATTCACGCAAATAGTTACCCTAACCCCAAACTGACTGGAGCACAAACGTTTTATCATTCTGATTCGCCAGAATCAAAGTTATTGGCTCAGTCAATTCAGCAGGAACTGAATAGCATGACGAATGGAAAAAGAGTGATTAAAGGAAATCAGGATATATATGTCCTTAAAAAGGCGCATCAAGCAGCAGTAACCGTTGAATTAGGCTTCCTTACGAACGCTGAAGAAGAGCAGTTGCTGACAACACCAGAATATCAAGAGAAACTAGCTGTAGCCATTTATCAGGGTTTAAGTGTCTTTTTTAGCAAACAGGGGGAAGAGACTAAAGTCCTAAAATAAATATCTCAAGAGATTGTCGAAAACTGAAGTATTTAGCAGGAAAACCATTCCCTTTCGCGAATGTTCTAGTATATCAAGAAAGGAATGGTTTTGTGGGTTATTTGCCGATTATATTATTCTTACTAGGAGTTGTCTTCTTGATCCTGGGTTGGCGTTGGCAGAGTCCACCGAACGAAGAAGCTCTGACCGCTTTAAAAGGATTATCGTATTTGAAAAGAGAAATTATACGGGTTCAAAATCAAGTTTATAGTCTTGAAGACAACATACGAACCGCGCAACAAATCGAGGATAGGGATCCCGCGGAATCGAACCATAAGGACATAGACACTAAAGAAGTGGGACGTTTAGAAATAGAGTGTCAGGGTAAAAGCAAACTTTATTCAATAAAGACCAAAGAGCAGAAACAGATCATAAGTGGGTCTGGAGTAGCACTAAAACGAAATATCTCTCCGAAATATCAGGAAGTATTAGAACTTGCGGCCAAGGGCCACCGTATACCCGAAATAGCTCAGCAATTATTGTTAAGCCAAGACGCCGTGGTGATGGTTTTACAAACTCAATCAAAAGGAGTTGCGCGATGAAAGTGACGCGTTCCTATTGGCTTGGTTTGGGTTCGGGGCTTATTTTGAGTGCCATGCTAGTTTTGGTCATATCCCCAAAACAAGGACAAGCTGTAACACCACCTGCAACATTTCCTGTTTCACCCATACAGCAGCAAGAAACAACTCAGCCCCCTCAACAACAACCGGCGGAGGATATACCAACACCAACACCAACACTGGCCACAGCCCCAACTGAGCAGACTTTTATCATTCCCAAGGGAGCTAGCTCTGAAAAGATTGCAGACTTGTTAGTTGCTCAGGGCTTTATTAAGGATAAAGCGTCTTTCTTAATAAATGTTCATAAAGTGGGGGCAGAAACTAAGTTTAGAGCAGGGACGTTTACTTTGTCTGCGGGTCTTACCACAGAGGAATTGCTAGGACGATTAGTCAAATAAGGACTTGGGTGAAAAGTTTGCAAAAATTAATTTGCAAACTTTTTCTTTTTGGGGGCACATTAAAAGGTAAAGGGAAATGGATTAATATGAAGAATTAAAAAGGGGGTATATTTATGAAAAATAATATTATCAGGATTATTGGGGTACCCATTGATTTGGGAGCAGGTACCCGCGGGGTGGATATGGGCCCTAGTGCAATGCGTAGTGCTGGGTTAAATGAGCGCTTAAAAATTTTAGGATGGGACGTAGAGAATTTTGGAAATATTGATGTACCCGTCCGGGAGACCCGTGAAATCAAGGATAAGAAACTAAAGTATTTGCCGGAAATTGTAGAGGTCAATAAACAGCTCCATCTCGTGGTGTCCCAGGCCATGAGGGATGGGGTTATCCCCTTAATCCTAGGTGGAGATCATAGCATAGAAATTGGTTCCCTTGCAGGGCTTGCTTCAGAAGGACGTTGTTTCGGATTGATCTGGTTTGATACACATGGAGATTATAACTCGCTTGCTACAACTGACAGCGGTAACATTCATGGAATGCCCTTGGCAGTGTCCAATGGAATTGGAGCACAAGAGCTAACGTCGATTGGAGGGGAACAAAAAAAAATTAGAGAGCAGAATACGGTGATTATTGGAGCTCGTGAAATAGATCCCCAAGAGAGAGAGATGCTTCACCAATCCAAGATCACAGTGTTTACAATGCGAGATATTGATCAATTAGGAATGACAGAAGTGATCACCCAGGGTATAAAAATTGCTTCCCAAGAAACGGATGGAATCCATGTGAGCTTTGATTTAGATGTCATTGATCCTGAAGAGGCACCAGGTGTAGGAACACCCGTTATCGGAGGGATTACCTATAGGGAAGCACATTTGGCTATGGAATTCTTGGCAGATTCGGGACAAGTATCAAGTATGGACGTAGTAGAAGTCAATCCGATCTTGGACACCCAGAATAAAACCGCAGAATTAGCGGTGAGTCTCATTTGCTCGCTTTTCGGTAAACGCATTTTTTAATACTGAAAGAAACTTTTAGGGGTACTCTTACGTACATAGGGTAAGAGGATAATAAGAGTTAGTATAGAACTCGAGTTAGGAGCCAAAACGGTATGGAAGACGCCGAGATCATTCGGCAAGTACTAGCGGGTCATCACGAAAGATTTGCAGACCTAGTGGAGCGTTACCAGACACCACTGATAAATTTTTTGAGGAGAACCCTCCGCACAGATGAGGACGTTTTCGACTGCGCACAGGAAGCATTTCTAGCAGCCTACCGTAGTCTGAGTCGATACTCAGAGGAGCATCCGTTTCGTGCTTGGTTATATACGATCGCCCGAAATAAAGCCCTTGACATTCTGCGTAAGCAACGTAGAGAAGTGACGATGGTCCTCGAGGAAAACTTGGTGGATCATCAACCTCTGCCGGATGAGATCTGGTTGGAAAAAGAACAGGCCGCGATGCTTACTGAAGTGCTAAAGGAGCTTCCGGAACACTACGGACAAGCACTTTATTTGCGTTATCGTCAAGAACTTACGTACGAGGAAATAGCATTGATCCTGGAAGTCCCGGTGAGCCGGGTCAAGACCTACCTCCATCGAGGGAAAGCAAAACTTCGTCAGCACTTGGAAAGGAGCGCGATCATCCATGAAGACAGACAAAGCGTTGTGGACTCAACTGTTCCAAGATAAACCTATTCCCAGCAATGTACTAGAACATTTCCAAACACAGCTTATGTCACAAATCATGGCACATCCTGTAGATTTTAGCGAGGAGATTCGCCTAGCTAAGCGTAGAAAATGGGGCATTGGACTAGTTCTTAGCTTAATGGTTGCAGGATTATCTTTTGGGGCATTTTTATGGGTTGAACGCAATATAGTCTTTCAATGGGCTAATGTGTTATTGGTGATGTTATCGGGTTTCACTTTTATTTCTGATCTTCAACAAGTTGGAACTCGGATTGTAGAGGGTGCGTTACTTTTAAGCGAGCTACAAACAGGGCTGAATCTTCTGTGGAGCGTTGTATCGTGGCCAATTTTTGGGGTTTTATCTGTTTTCGTAATATTTAGAAGCAATGATCAAACTCACCATGAAAACCCTCTATCTAAAAAACTTGAATTGGATTAAACTATTAGCGTAACGTTCTAGTTGATCATTGGGTCACTAGGGAAACTAGATAGAAAATAGAAGAAGAGAAGAGAGATGGGATACTCCATGGATGCAATAAAGGAGTTTTTCAGGGATCAGGCCCAATATTTGCGCAAAGAGGTGTGGGAAGTCGCACGCCAGATCGGTGAACATCCTGAACTTGGATACAAGGAATATTTTGCGTCCGAAGTTTTATGCGATTTTCTGAAAAAACATGGATTTGAAGTAAAACGTGGGATTGCCGGAGTAGAGACAGCTTTTTTAGCTCGATTCTCAGGCACAAGTCCTGGTCCACGCATCGCTTTTATGGCGGAATATGATGCCTTACCAGGAGTGGGGCATGGTTGTGGCCACAACTTAATTGGCGCAGCCAGTGCTGGTGCAGCCGTTATTTTAAGTAAGAGCTTGGAAGTGGCGGGTGAAATATTAGTCATTGGTAGCCCTGCAGAGGAAACCAGTGGCGCGAAAGTAACTTTAGTTGAACAAGGAATCTTTAAGGATGTCGACGCGGCTATCATGTTTCATCCGGGTAGTCAAAACGTCCCTGTAATTACCAGCCTAGCTTTGGATGCATTGGAATTTACGTTTCATGGTCGCGCTGCTCATTCCGTGGCGGCCTCCAATTTTGGCATTAATGCGCTAGATGCTGTCATTAACTTCTTTGTTGGTATCAACGCTCTAAAAAAGCAGATTCCCCATGATATGAAAGTTAATGGGATTATTACCGAGGGCGGAACAGCACCCAATATTATCCCCGACCGGGCGGTTGCGCAGTTTTATATTCGAGCTAGAAAACGTAAAGACTTGGATGCATTGAGAGCTCAGGTCATCCGTTGTGCAGAAGGGGCAGCCGCTATGGTCTCAGCAAAAATGACTTGGGAGAAATTTGAGTTTTCTTATGATGAGATGCATACGAATCTAGCCTTGGCAGCATGTTTTTCAAAAAATCTTAAACACATGGGGGTCCATCAAATTGCATCGCCACAAACCGCGATGGGTTCTGTGGACATGGGAAATGTGAGTCGAGCGGTTCCTGCTATTCATCCCTATTTAACCTTAGGAACGGGCACGGAAGTCCCACATACACGCGATTTCGCTCAAGCAGCGCTTTCACCGGACGGAGAAAGTCTCGTTGTGTTGGCAATGCTCACACTCGCCTTAACTGGCTGGGACGTTTTAAGTGATAAAAAGCTCTTACAGCAAATGAAACGGGAGTTTCTTTCAGTCAAGTGATTTTGGATTAGATATTCATAATTAATACTTACAAAAGTGGGAAACATAAACATACTGATCGTTATAAGAGGGAAAAGAACCCTCTTTTTTACTGCTATGTATTGAATTATTATGCATTTGTATGTATAATTATAAGTATACCTAGTCCAGATGGAGTTTTACTTCATCTGTTTAGCCGAACTATATAGGGATACAATGCCGCACCGGCTGAAAATAGAGTTAAACTGGAAAATGGAGGGTCAAGATATGAAGGTTGGGGTTCTTGGGGCCACGGGATACGCAGGACAGGAATTGGTCCGTTTATTGAAACGCCATGAGCAAGTCAAGGATCTGTATCTCTCTTCATCCAGCGTTGCGGGGGAGAATTATGAGTCAATCTATCCACACTGGAGTGGTCAAAGCGTGGGGATCTTGCAGGATGAAAACGTACCTGATCTCGATGTGCTTTTCTGTGCACTACCTCATGGTTTGACGGCGGCAAGAACGAGTGCATTTCTAGAACGTAATATAAAAGTTATTGATTTGGGAGCGGATTTTAGGCTGAATTCTCACCACGTTTATGAGGAATGGTATAAAATTAAGCACCCTTCACCAGAGCTGCTTAAAGAGGCGGTCTACGGTTTACCCGAACTTTATCGGGAGCAAATTCGGGGTCGATCCTTAATCGCGAACCCGGGTTGTTATCCAACCGCAACCTTACTCGCTCTAGTCCCATTACTACGTAAAAAGTTACTTCAAACTAACTTTTTAGTAATTGATGCCAAGTCAGGAGTATCCGGGGCCGGGCGAGGTGTATCAATAGGTGCGCACTATGCTGAAGTTAATGAAAACTTTAAGGCTTATGGCGTTGGGAATCACCGGCATACCCCTGAAATAGAACAGGAGCTGTCACGGGCTACAGGGCAACCGCTCACAGTGAATTTTACGCCTCATTTGGTTCCCATGACGCGGGGGATGTTGGTCACTATTTATGCAGCAGTACCGGCAGGCATTCAAGAGGAAGACCTTCGTCAATGTTGGTTGGAACAGTATGAGCAAGAGGAGTTCATTCATGTTTTGCCAACGGGCACTTGGCCCCAGACGAAATTCTCAAGTGGAAGCAACCATGCTTTTTTACAATTAACGGTGGATCAGAGAACTGGAAATGCCGTCATAGTAGCAACGATTGATAATCTAATCAAAGGTGCAGCTGGCCAGGCGATTCAAAATATGAATTTAGCGATGGGATATTCCGAGAACCAAGGAATTACAGGAACGGCCCTTTGGCCCTGAGGAAATAAGGGCAACTGATGGCATAGAGTGACTTAAGTTTTATATATAAGGAGAGTGTAACTTAGTGAATAACATGGAGAATACTTGGAAGTCAATTGAGGGCGGAGTTGCAGCACCAAAAGGTTTTTACGCAGTTGGCGTCCAGGCAGGAATCAAAGTTGAAGATAAATATGATATTGCTTTAGTCTTTTCACAACTTAAAGCGCAGGCGGCTGGTGTTTACACTCGAAATGTGGTCAAAGCACACCCTCTTTATTTGACTCAAAACCATCTGGAAAATGGTTTGGCTCAAGCGATTGTGATTAATAGTGGCAATGCCAATGCTTGTGTGGGAGAAGCTGGCGATCAGGCCGCCTCGGCTATGGCACAAGTTGTAGCGATGTTTATGGCAGTCCCTGCGGAGGATGTACTTGTGGCCTCGACTGGGGTAATTGGGGTCGAGATGCCGATTGATCGAGTTCTAGCGGGAATTCGTGCGGCGAGTGCAGAGCTTCTCGGTAATATGGTCAAGGGCATTCGTGAACCGAAGGAGACTTCAAATGACGGAGCGCACCGGGCAGCCCTAGCTATTATGACGACGGATACAATCGTCAAAGAACGGGCGTGTGAACTTTCCTGTGAGGGAGGAATGATCACGCTTGGAGGAATGGCTAAAGGATCTGGTATGATTCATCCAAATATGGGAACGATGTTGGGTTTTCTGACGACGGATGCTAACATTGCGGCTGAGGAATTGCAGCGTATTTTACGTGAAGCGGTTGATGAAAGCTTTAATATGGTCACCGTCGATGGGGACACCAGCACCAATGATATGGTTCTCTTATTGGCGAATGGGGCCTCCGGAATGACACTGAGCGGAGAAGATCTCATTAACTTTGAGAACATGGTAAAGACAATATGCGTTCAGCTCGCTCAAGATATTGCCAGAGATGGGGAGGGCGCCAGCAAGTTTGTGGAGGTTACGGTATCTGGAGCTAAAAGTAAAGACGATGCAAGAAAAATTTCCAAGAGTATATGTGGCTCCAGCTTAGTCAAAACCGCACTTTTCGGAGAAGATGCTAATTGGGGCCGGATCTTTACGGCAGCTGGCTATGCAGGCGCTGAGTTTAACCCGGGTCTTGTGGATATCTTCTTAGGGGATCTAATGGTGGCCCAAGCAGGTAGAGGGGTGGATTTTTCAGAGGAAAAGGCTAAAGAAATTCTTAAGTTGAAAGAGGTTCATATTCGCTTAAATCTTCACATGGGAGAAGAAAACGCCACTGCCTGGGGGTGTGATCTGACTCACGAGTACGTCACAATTAATGGGAGTTATCGATCGTAATATAGGAGGGGATAGACTTGACACCGATGGAACAGGGATTAGGAAAAGCTCGAGTTCTAGTAGAAGCTCTTCCTTATATTCAACAATTTGCAGGAAAGACTGTAGTGATTAAGTATGGCGGGCACGCCATGATTGACCCTGTTTTGAAAGAATCGGTCATCATGGATGTCCTGCTGTTACATTCTGTGGGGATTCGACCTATCGTCGTTCATGGCGGCGGACCGGAGATCAATTCCATGTTGAAGAAAGTGGGTATCGAAAGTCAATTTGTACAGGGCTTAAGAGTCACCGACGAGCAAACCATGGAGATCGCCCAGATGGTGTTGTTAGGGAAATTGAATACAGAGATGGTATCCCTCCTCAATCGGTTTGGGGGAAAGGGTGTGGGCCTATCCGGGAAAGATGCGCAACTACTCATAGCGGCTAAGAAGCCGATGCAGATGCCTAATAGCCTAGGGGAGTTGGAAGATGTTGACTTGGGGTGCGTGGGAGAGATCCAGAGGGTTACCCCCGATATTTTGAATACCTTACTGGCCCATGGGTATATCCCCGTTATTTCACCCGTTGCGAGCGGAGAAAATGGGGAAACGTACAATGTCAATGCGGATACAGTTGCTGGGAAAATAGCGGAGGAACTCAAGGCCGATAAGTTACTTCTTCTGACGGATGTGAGCGGAATACTACGTGATGTTACAGATCCGGCCTCTCTTATTTCTACAATTTCCAGAGCAGAAGTGGCGACACTGGTAGAGCAAGGAATATTAAAAGGTGGTATGCTACCCAAAGTGGAGTGTGCAGTGTCCGCTTTAGAGGGTGGGGTTGGAAGTGTGCATATCCTAGACGGGCGTCTAAGCCATGCTATTTTGTTGGAGCTGTTTACAGATTGTGGTATAGGAACCATGTTTAAAGATAACTAATCGTAGTTAGGTTCGTAGTTTGAACCTCGATTATCAAATAATATTCAAATCATAATATCGAATATGGGGGGATTAAACATGAAACAATTAGAAGGTTTATCAACCGAAGCAATTATAGAACGAGGAAAAAATGTTGTCATGAATACCTACGGTCGCCTACCCATGACGATCGCCAAAGGTTCGGGTGCTTACGTTTGGGATACCGAAGAAAAGCGTTATTTGGATTTTCTGACAGGGCTAGCCGTCAACTCCCTGGGACATAATCACCCGGCTGTCGTCCGTGCCATTCAAGAACAGGCCCAAGAAATTATACACGTGTCAAACCTGTACTGGATACCCAACCAAGTCGCCTTAGCAGAGCGGTTGGTGGAGCATTCTTTTGCGGATAAAGTATTCTTTTGCAACAGCGGGGCAGAGGCGAATGAAGCGGCCTTCAAGTTGGCCCGAAAGTACGCTCGAAAAAAGTCTGGAACCCACAAATTTGAGGTCGTTACGCTGGAAAATTCGTTTCACGGACGGACGTTGGCAACCCTCACACTCACAGGACAAACTAAATATCAAGAAGGGTATGAGCCTCTTCCCGTGGGATGCTCTTATGCAAAATTGAACGATCTTGATAGCTTAAAGGCCAATGTAACTATAAATACTGCAGCAGTCTTCATTGAACCTATTCAGGGCGAGGGGGGCGTGCTTCCAGCGACCAAAGAATTCTTACAAGGAGCACGTGCCCTGTGTGATAAATTTGGGGCCTTGTTAATTTTTGATGAGGTGCAGTGCGGCGTTGGGCGGACAGGAAAACTCTTCGCCTATGAGTGGAGCGGCGTGGCCCCAGATATCATGACCTTAGCGAAAGCCTTGGGCGGCGGAGTACCGATTGGCGCAATGCTGGCAACGGATGAAGTAGCATCAGCCTTTCAGCCAGGAGATCATGCTTCAACCTTTGGGGGAAACCCTTTGGCGACTGCTTCCGGGTGTGCTGCATTAGACGTGATGCTTGAGGCTGGATTCCTGGAAGGGATTCAGGAACGGTCCGAGTATTTCAAGAAGGGACTCGAAGCGCTGGCTGAAAAGTATCAGACAGGCGACCCAGTCCGAGGACAAGGGTTTATTATAGGGTGGCCTGTTTCTAAGTTAGGTCCGGAGATTGTAGAGGCTTGCAGACTAAACGGGCTTCTAATCAACTGTGTTGGGGGCAAGATCTTACGCTTCCTGCCACCTTTAATTGTTAAAAAACAGGAGATTGATGAAGCCTTGGAGATATTGAATGAAGTATTTACGAAGCTTTGGAAGTAACGACAGAAGTCAGTGGTGGTAAGCCAGAACTCAGAAAGCAGAATCAGAAACACACAGGAGGCCAGGAATGAAAGCAGCACTCGTACTTGAAACAGGGAAAGTATTAATGGGGGAGTCTTTCGGGGCGACCGGAGAGGCCTTTGGAGAAGTCGTTTTCAATACGGGTATGACCGGCTACCAAGAGGTGCTGACCGACCCCTCTTACGCAGGACAAATGGTCTGTATGACCTATCCCCTCATCGGGAACTACGGCATAAATAAGCTGGACGACCAATCGGAGAAGGCTCAAGTTCAAGGCTTTATCGTGAAAGAGGCCGCCCCTAATCCTAGTCATTGGCAGATGGAGAAAAACCTTACTCAGACGTTGGCAGAGGCTGGAGTTGTGGGCATTAAAGGGATCGATACTCGTGCTTTAACGCGCTTGATCCGGGAACACGGGGTTTTACGGGGGGTCATTACAACAGAAGTTGAACACCTGAGTGAGTTGATCCCAAGGGTGAAAGAATGGATTGTGCCGGAAGATGTCGTAGCTGGGGTCAGTACCCCGGAAATTTACACCTTGCCCGCAACTCAGATCGAGATCGAGAAGGGTTCATTTCATGTTGTCATTATAGATTATGGAATTAAGAGAAACATTTTGCATGCGATGCAAGAGAGCGGGTTTCGCCTAACAGTCGTTCCTCATACCACTTCAGCGGAGCAAATATTGCAATTGCAACCGGAGGGCGTCTTTCTGTCAAATGGTCCTGGAGACCCCAAGAACGTCGAAGTGGGTATTAAAACGATTGGAGAGCTAATGGGTAAACTACCCATTTTCGGTATCTGCTTAGGGCATCAACTTTTGTCACTCGCCTTAGGAGGGGATACTTATAAGATGAAATTCGGGCATCGAGGCGGAAATCAGCCTGTCCAAGATCTCCTCTCTAAACGAGTGACAATTACCTCGCAAAATCATGGGTATGCCATCTCAGAAGAAAGTCTAAAGCAGACCCCATTATACATAACACACCGCAATCTCAATGATCAAAGTGTCGAAGGAGTTAAACATCAGGAGTTGCCTGTCTTTTCGGTTCAATACCATCCGGAAGCCGGGCCAGGCCCAAGTGAATCACTCTATCTCTTTGAGGAGTTTGCGGACTTGATGAAGGAATGGAGGGCTCAACATGCCACTTAACCCGGCGTGGAAAAAGGTCCTTGTTATCGGGTCTGGACCTATTGTAATTGGTCAAGCAGCAGAATTTGATTATGCCGGGACGCAAGCGTGCAAAGCCCTTCGTGAAGTGGGAATACAAGTGATCCTGGTTAACAGTAATCCAGCGACCATTATGACGGATGTTAAAACAGCGGATATTACCTATATCGAACCTCTCTTGCCAGAGAACTTAGAGGCGATTATCAGCAAAGAAAGACCAGATGCTCTGTTGCCAACACTCGGTGGTCAAACAGGGCTTAATCTAGCCATGGAACTTGTACATAGCGGTGTTTTAAAGCGTTATGACGTGGACCTCATTGGTTGTGATGCTGAAACAATTTATAAAGCAGAAGATCGCGATGCCTTTAAAGAGACAATGCTTTCCCTCAGCGAGCCCGTGGCAGAAAGCGAGATCGTGACCACCCTAGAAGAGGGAGAGAAGTTCGCCTCAAAACAGGGATTTCCGTTAATAGTACGCCCCGCTTATACGTTAGGTGGGACTGGTGGCGGGATCGTTAAAAGCGCCAAACAACTGGAAGAGATTTTACAAAGAGGACTTCAAGCCAGCCCAATAGGGCAATGCCTCGTCGAGCGTAGTGTCGCTGGCTGGAAAGAAATTGAATATGAAGTGATGCGTGATGCTGCAGATAACTGTATCACCATCTGCAACATGGAAAATATTGATCCGGTAGGAATCCATACTGGGGATAGTATTGTGGTAGCACCTTCCCAGACTCTGAGCGATGTTGAATATCAGATGTTACGGGCGTCCTCATTAAAGATCATTCGAGCGTTGCAGGTCAACGGTGGGTGTAATGTCCAGTTTGCTTTGAATCCGCTGAGTCGCGAATATGTTGTCATTGAAGTCAATCCTCGGGTAAGCCGCTCTAGTGCGCTTGCCTCGAAAGCAACGGGTTATCCCATTGCCAAAATGGCGGCACTTTTATCGGTAGGATTTACGCTGCCGGAATTGACTAACCCAGTGACAGGCAATACCAGCGCGTGTTTTGAACCAGCCCTAGACTATGTCGTAGTTAAGTTTCCACGTTGGCCCTTTGATAAATTTCCGGCAGCAGATCATCGTCTAGGTACACAAATGAAAGCTACCGGAGAAGTGATGGCCATGGAGCGGACCTTGGAAGGTGCTTTGTTGAAAGCGACGAGGTCATTGGAAATTGGGACAGTCGGTCTGAGAATTGATGACTCCGGTCGTTGGACGGAGATAGAAATAGAAGATAAGCTTTCTCGAGCGGATCATGAGCGCTTATTTGCCATGGCAGAAGCATTCCGTCGGGATTGGACCGTGAGTGAAGTGCAAACGCTGACCCAAATAGACCCCTTTTATCTGCATAAAATTAGAGACCTAGTGTTACTTGAGCAGCGGTTGCAAAGTGAGCCGTTAACGACAGAGTTATTGCATTTTGCCAAAGTCCAAGGATTTTCAGACCTAGCGATTGCCAAACTTACGGGGTGCTCGGAAGCAGCAGTGCGTTCTATACGCCAAGCGGCTCAAATTATGCCAGTCTATAAGACGGTTGATACGTGTGCAGCAGAGTTTGCCTCGGCAACGCCTTATTACTATTCTTGTTATGAAGAAGAAGATGAGGTTTCCATTAGCTCTGGACCCAAAGTCGTTGTTTTAGGCTCGGGCCCTATCAGGATCGGGCAGGGGATAGAATTTGATTATTGCTCCGTACATGCACTTTCTGCGTTACAAGAAATGGGCGTGGAAGCGATTATGATTAACAATAATCCTGAAACGGTTTCCACGGATTTTGATACCGCTGACAAACTATATTTTGAACCGTTGACCTTCGAAGATGTACTTCATGTTTTGGATAAGGAAAAACCCGATGGCGTTATGGTCCAATTTGGAGGACAGACGCCCATTAATTTGGCAAGTCGATTGAACCAGGCAGGAATTAAAATTTTAGGGACACCGGTCGACGCGATTGATATGGCAGAGGATCGGGAACGTTTTGCAGAGCTTTTAAATCAATTAGGAATTCCCCAATCCGAAGGAAGAAGCGTTACTTCTGTCGACCAGGCCCAAGGCATTGCGGAGGAACTTGGATTTCCTGTCATCGTTCGTCCTTCCTATGTCATCGGAGGGCGTGCCATGCAAGTCGTGGGCAATCTCAGTGAACTAGAAGATTATTTAAAGAGGGCTATCCATCTATCTTCCGAACATCCGATACTCGTGGATCGGTATCTGGAAGGAAAAGAAGTTGAAATTGATGCGGTCTCAGACGGAGAAACTACCGTGATTGCAGGTATTATGGAGCATATCGAGCGCGCAGGAGTTCACTCAGGGGACAGTTTAGCAGTTTATCCACCCCAAAGTTTATCACCTGCTGAAATTGATCAAATTCAGGATTTCACATGCCGTCTCGCAGAAGGAATCGGTATCATAGGACTGATAAACATTCAATTTGTCGTGGTTCGAGGTAAAGTGTATGTGCTTGAAGTGAACCCTAGAGCCAGTCGTACGGTGCCTATTCTTTCTAAAGTTACAGGGATACCCCTAGTCAATTTGGCCGTTCAAGTTTCCTTGGGTAAAAAGTTAAAGGAGCTTGGCTATGCTCATGGTCTTGCTCCAGAGGCACCCTTCGTAGTGGTTAAGGCTCCCGTCTTTTCCTTTGAAAAGTTGACCAAAGTCGAAACGTCACTGGGACCGGAAATGAAATCGACCGGTGAGGTCTTAGGGATGGATACGCAATTTGGACATGCTTTAGCGAAAGCCTTGGCTGCCTCTCATATTCCACTTCCGAAAGATGGTAACATTTTGGTATCAGTGGCGGAAAAGGATCGCCCAGAAGCGGTCACCTTGGCGCGGCAACTGGCTCAACTCGGCTTCGGAGTCAAAGGAACGGGCGATACAGCAAAAGTGCTTGCCTTGTGCGGTGTAGCGGTCGATGCCGTGAGTGAATCCAGTGAGGCCCTTAGAGAAGCCATTCGTCAAAGAGAATTTTCCTTTATCCTCAGTACTCCCACTAAAGGAACACTGGAGCGAACTGGTTATTTACTGAGGCGGCTAGCAGCTGAGCATGGGGTACCCTGCTTTACGTCCATGGATACAGCTAAAGCAGTGGTCCGTGCGTTGCAAGAGATGAGGAGTCAAACTATTCCAGAGGTGCTTTCGTTGCAGGAGTATTTGCTGATATAAAAAAGTTAATCAAAATTTATAGGCTTAGCAAGAAACAACGATGTCACATGAACCTTAAGAAAATACTATTTCTCAAAATTGGTAATTAACAAATTTTGAGTAAACTGGCGTAACAATCTAATATAGTACGTATTACTGATGTATTAAACAGTATTAGTACAGGAGAGGGCCATTTTGGGTAGTGACAAAGAGAGCGAACTCAGCTATCATGGCAATAACACCTAATGGTAAAACATTCGGCAACGGAGCCGTCGAGATGTCTAGGAGATATCTTGACGGCTTTTTCTAATAGATAGGAGAGTGATGCATAATTTTAAAGGGTATTAATAAAAATCCGTAACGGTGGAAATTCCAGTAAAGTCAGTGAACTATTAATTATAATAAAGGAGGCCTTGTGTTAATCAAATACAATAGGTTATTTGTGAATGTAAAAGCAATTTTAATCTATATTACGCATTTACATATTGAAGTATCATTTTAAATAGAGGAGTGAAACTATGAATTTTAGCTCGTTAGTCGGCAAAATTGATTCAATTGTGTGGGGACCCGTTATGATAACACTTTTAGTGGGTACTGGTATTTTAATTACTTTATTAGTTCGTGCTATTCAAGTCCGTAAATTCTTCTATGCATGGCAATTGCTTTCGGGCAAGTATGATAATCCTAAAGATGACGGTGAAATCACCCACTTTCAGGCTTTGAGTGCAGCTCTCTCCGCAACAATTGGAACAGGAAATATAGCAGGTGTCGGTACTGCCATAGCCATAGGTGGTCCAGGAGCCTTATTCTGGATGTGGGTAACAGCCTTTGTCGGTATGGCAACCAAATATGCAGAAGCCTTGCTTTCCCTTAAATATAGGACGATTAATGAAGACGGTTCTGTCAGCGCCGGACCTATGTATTATCTCGAAAAAGGTTTAGGTCAAAAATGGTTGGGTATGTTATTCGCTTTGTTTGCAGCTATTGCCTCTTTCGGGATTGGTAATATGGTCCAAGCTAACTCTGTTGCAGCACCAGCTCTAAAATACTTTCATATTCCAAAAATCGCAACGGGGATTATTTTAGCTATTTTAGTTTTTTCGGTTATAGTCGGTGGCATTAAGCGCATTGGACGCGTTGCCAGTAGAGTTGTGCCTATCATGACAATATTCTATATTGTAGGTTCGCTGATCGTTATTTTCATGAACATCAGTGGTGTCCCCCATGCTTTCTCAGTTATCTTCCATGATGCTTTCACTGGTACCGCTGCTTCTGGTGGTTTTGCCGGATCAGTAGTAGCCCAGGCCGTTCGCTATGGTGTTGCCCGTGGGGTCTTCTCCAATGAGGCGGGACTTGGGAGTGCGCCAATTGCTCACGGAGCCGCTAAAACTAAATTCCCTGTCCGTGAAGGGCTTGTTGCCATGCTTGGACCCTTCATTGATACCATTATTGTTTGTACAATGACTGGTTTGGTTATCGTGACGACGGGTGCCTATACACAAGTTGATGCTGCGGGTAAAGCTTTAATCGGAGCTAATCTCACAGCTAAAGCCTTCAACCTTGGTCTCCCTGGACCAGGCGAATACATTGTAGCTATTGGCATCATCTTCTTTGCCCTTTCTACAATTATTAGCTGGTCTTACTACGGTGACCGTGCAGTAGAATATCTCTTAGGGTCTAAATTTGTTCTTCCCTATCGCATCCTTTACTGCCTTCTAATTCCGGTCGGAGCTGCAACGACCTTGGAACTGATCTGGAATATTTCAGACGTGTTCAACGCGCTTATGGCTATCCCGAACTTAATTGGATTAATCCTTCTAAGCGGTACTGTTATTAAGATGACTAAAGATTACTTCGCTGATCCCGATAATGTTACGAATATAGATTAATTTTCTTAAAAGAGAACGTCAGGCTATTTTCGGCTTGACGTTCTCTTTGTATTTATATGGGTCATAGCCACGTGGCGATGGGAATTATTAATTTTGAATTGAGGCACGAATGCCAGAGATCTGGGCCTTATTGAGACAATAGACGCCAAAAAAGCTAACTAAAGGATAATTGTCCTTCGCTATTGAATTATTATGCATATTAATGTATAATAATTCAATAGCGAAGGAGTGAGCAACAATGGAAACAATCGATAAAGCAATATTTAAAGGGAGGGACTTTATTTCCCTTCATGACTTTTCTCAAGATGAATTAAGCTGCATTTTAGATGTAGCTAAAGAACTTAAAAATGATCAAAAAGCCGGACGTCCTCACGGGGTACTTCAGGGCAAGACCCTGGGAATGATTTTTACGAAATCTTCTACCCGGACGCGAGTGTCCTTTGAAGTAGGTATGTACCAACTTGGAGGGCATGCGCTCTTTCTGAGTGGCCGAGATATTCAACTGGGCAGAGGCGAAACAATTGCTGACACCGCGCGTGTGCTTTCTCGAATGGTGGACGGTATCATGATCCGTACGTTTAGCCATCAAGAGGTCTTAGATTTGGCTGAGTTTGCCAACATCCCAATTATTAACGGACTAACTGACCTGCTACATCCTTGTCAGGTGCTTGCAGATCTGATGACGATACAAGAGCATAAAGGCCGCCTGGCGGGCTTGAAGCTTGCCTACATCGGAGATGGCAATAACATGGCTCATTCGCTGATGTTTGGCGGAGCCAAGATGGGATTACATGTTGTTATTGCTTCTCCTCAGGGATATAAGCCAGATCCTGTGATGGTGGCGTTGGCGCAGGCAGATGCTAAAGCGAACGGGGGATGTGTCGAAGTCATCGATAACCCTTTAGAAGCCGTGAGAGGTGCAGATGTGCTCTACACGGACGTTTGGGCAAGTATGGGACAAGAAGAAGAGTCAAACGTTCGTAAGGCTGCATTCGAAGGTTATCAGATTAATTCCGATGTCCTGAAGAAAGCAAATCAATCCGCCATTGTACTGCATTGTCTGCCCGCTCATCGTGGGGAAGAAATTACAAATGATGTTATTGAAGGGGCTCAGTCGGTTGTCTTTGATGAAGCTGAAAACCGCCTGCACGCTCAAAAGGCAATTATGGCGTTAGTAATATAATAAAACAAAGCGTTTCATGGTAAACTGTAGACTAGACAAAATATCATGACGAGAATTGATAAAAAGAGGGAGATAGACATGAAAAAGGTTGTTTTAGCATATTCAGGCGGATTAGATACTTCCATTATTATTCCCTGGCTTAAGGAAACATACGGGTATGAAGTGATTGCCATGGCAGCAGACCTTGGGCAAGGTGAAGAGTTAGCTCCGCTTCAGGAGAAGGCGATAAAGAGCGGTGCCAGTAAACTGTATATTGAAGATCTGAGAGAGGAATTTCTCACGGAATTCATCTTCCCCACGTTAAAGGCTGGGGCAGTTTATGAAGGGAACTATCTCTTGGGGACTTCTTTTGCTAGACCTCTGATAGCCCGCCGTCTAGTGGAAATCGCTGAGAAAGAAGGAGCAGTGGCGATTGCCCATGGCGCAACTGGTAAAGGAAATGATCAAGTGCGTTTCGAGCTGGGTGTGAAAGCGCTTAATCCAGACTTGGAAATCATTGCTCCCTGGAGAATTTGGGATCTCAAGTCGAGGGATGATTGTATCGACTATGCAAAAGCACGTGGAATTGAAGTTCCAGTAACGAAAGATCGTCCCTACAGTATGGACCGTAACCTTTGGCATTTAAGCCATGAGGGCGGAGATCTAGAAGATCCTTGGAATGAGCCCAAACGTGACCTTTATTTACTGGGCGTTTCTCCAGAGGATGCTCCTGATGAAGCGACTTACCTGGAACTCGGTTTTGAACAAGGTATTCCCACCTCAATCAATGGTGAAAAAATGGCTCCGGTCGCTTTATTGGAAGCCCTCAATGAAATGGGTGGAAAAAACGGGGTCGGAATTGTCGATATGGTCGAAAATCGCCTTGTAGGGATGAAATCGCGTGGCGTTTATGAGACTCCGGGTGGAACCATCATGTATATGGCGCACCAGGCTTTGGAACATCTTACGCTTGATCGCCTGACACTCCATTACAAAGAAGAGTTAGCCCTAAAGTATGCTGAAATTGTCTATGACGGAGTATGGTACTCACCCCTTCGCGAAGCGATGGATGCCTTCGTCAATGTAACCCAGAAAAACGTTACAGGAACAGTACGCGTAAAATTATACAAAGGAAATTGCACCGCTGCGGGTGTAAAATCCCTTTATTCCCTCTATAATGAAGCCTATGCAACGTTTGGTGAGGACGGTGTGTATGATCAAAAGGATGCCGGCGGATTTATTAACCTTTTTGGCTTACCGTTAAAGGTTAGAGCCTTAATGGAAAAGGAATCAGGATTGCGTAAATAAGAGTAAAGAACAGCGCCGGTAGCCGGCGCTTTCTTCGTACCAAGTCAGAAAAGGTTTCGGCAGCGTTCCTCTCACTGAGTCATGACAGGTAAGTTGAGAGAATTTAAGATTATAAGAACATTTTTTTACTGTAAAAAGAGTATAAGAATGTTCTTAACAATGAAAGGAAGATGTACCGTGAAACTCTGGGGCGGATGTTTTGAAAAGACTACAGATGCATTGGTAGAGGATTTCCATTCCTCGATTAGCTTTGACCAACGCCTTTATAAACAGGATATTTTAGGCAGTGTAGCCCACGCGAGAATGCTTGGAAGTGTTGGGGTTATATCTGAAGAGGAAGCTAACCTTCTGATAACCGGACTCATGAAGTTATTAGAAGATATTCAGGCGGGAAACGTAGAATTCGAAATTGGCGCAGAAGACATCCATATGAATGTGGAGAAGCTTTTAACAGAACGAATCGGAACAGTTGGAAAAAAGTTGCATACTGGACGGAGTCGGAATGACCAAGTCGCTTTGGATTTAAGGCTTTACCTAAGGAGCGAGATTGACCAGACCAAAAACTTGGTGGAGAAGTTGCTCCAAACTCTACTCAATATATCCGAAGAGCATCTTGAAACTTGGATGCCAGGATACACACATCTGCAAAAGGCCCAGCCGATTACATTTGCCCATCACATGATGGCCTACGTGCAAATGTTTTTACGGGATCTCGATCGCCTCAAAGATACTCGAAAACGCTTGAATGTTTCTCCTCTTGGATCAGGGGCAATGGCTGGAACGACGTTCCCGCTTGACCGGATGCAAGCCGCTCTGGAACTTGGGTTTGATGGAGTCACCTTAAACAGCTTAGATGGGGTGAGCGACAGAGATTTTGCACTGGAATTTTTAGCAACAGCTTCCATTCTCATGATGCACCTGAGCAGAATGTGTGAGGAACTTGTTCTGTGGTCCTCTGGGGAGTTTCAATTTATTTCGATGGATGATGGATATTCCACAGGGTCAAGTATCATGCCTCAAAAGAAAAACCCAGACGTCGCTGAATTAGTGAGAGGGAAAACTGGACGTGTATATGGTGACTTAGTGGGTCTCTTAACCGTCATGAAAGGTCTCCCGCTCGCTTATAACAAAGATATGCAAGAGGACAAGGAACCGGTGTTTGATGCAGTGGACACGATTAAAAAGTGCTTGCTGGTTGTAGAACCCATGCTAAGGACTATGGTAGTACATCGGGAGACGATGGCGCGCGGAGCAAGAGGCGGGTTCACCAATGCAACGGATTTGGCAGATTACATGGCCAAGAAAGGGGTTCCTTTCCGGGAGGCTCATGAGTTAGTCGGACAAATCGTACTACACTGCAGTAAAAAAGGAATTGGGCTAGAAGAACTAGGGTTAAGTTACTATAAGGAGCTCTCTCCAATTTTCGAAGACGATCTGTTTGGAGCGATAGGGATTGAACATTGTGTACGCGCACGCAAGATAACAGGCGGTCCTTCACCTGAAACGGTGGCTGAGGCAATTAGACTGAGCCGTGACGAACTAGAGAGACTAATTTAATAAAGTTGACAGCAACACACATTAACTCAGATATTGTCGAAATATTGAAACGTAAAGGTAATTAATGACGTACACTTAAGAAAAAGGCAGTATATAAAGGAATCATAGGGTAAAAAGGATTAAAAATACCGGTATGGGGTATAATTTAATTCTTAGACCTGCTTCATTACTGGGTTTTACGTCTTCGTTCTCACAAACTAAAGAGAATGCCTGTGTATAATGTGGATAACTCTGTGGATAATATCAAAATAGATCGGATTTTAATGTGGATATGTCTTAAATAAAAGGGGATAAAACAATCAAGTCTGTGGATAAGTCTTAAATTATTGTGCGTAAATTCGACATTTTTGACTTTAAAAACCTATGGGAATTGTTCTTTAGGTTTTTATCTAAGCATAAAAAGAGGATATCAAGGATCAAAGGTCGAAATTCTCACGGTTGATTTCATTTTGATGAATGAAGCTACAAGTTAACAATAATCAACAAATTTGGAGTGAGAGTGGCGAGGTAATTGTCAATGCGAAATCTAACAATGTTAACAGATCTTTATCAATTAACCATGATGCAGGGATATTTAGTGAATGGTTGTCGTAATAAGGAAGCTGTCTTTGATGTCTTCTTTCGAGAGCTTCCGTTTGCAGGTGGGTATGTTCTCGCTGCAGGACTTGAACAAGTCGTGGAATATATTGAAAATCTCTCCTTTGGAGAAGAGGATCTGGCGTATTTAAGAAGCCTAGACCTCTTTACTGAGGATTTCCTCGAAGAACTGCGTACCTTCCGTTTTACAGGGGACATTGATGCTATTCCCGAAGGGACGCCTGTTTTTCCCTTTGAACCACTGATCCGCGTTAGAGGGCGCATTATGGAAGCGCAGCTTCTTGAGACCGCAATGCTAAACTTAGTCAATTTTCAAAGCCTCATTGCTACCAAAGCGTCACGAGTGGTTGCAGCGGCAAATGGCGGACCAGTTATGGAATTTGGTTTGCGAAGAGCGCAGGGACCGGATGCTGGAGTCCTGGGAGCACGGGCAGCTTATATCGGCGGATGTCAATCTACGTCGAATGTTCTTGCAGGAAGACGATATGGTATCCCCGTTTCAGGCACACAGGCTCACAGTTGGGTCCAGTGTTTTCCAACTGAATTGGAGGCGTTCAGAGCCTATGCACGCACATTCCCCGATCAATGTTTGTTGCTGGTGGATACGTACAGTGTCATAAAATCTGGGGTCCCTAATGCCATTAAAGTTGGTCTTGAACTCGAAGCAGAAGGTCACCATTTCCAAGGAATTCGTATAGATAGCGGGGATTTAACGTATTTGTCGAGGGCAGCCCGTCGCATGCTCGATGATGCGGGGCTAAAGAGTACGATTATCGTTGCATCGAATGATTTGGATGAAGAAACTATTTTCGACGTTAAAGCCCAGGGTGCAGCAATTGATGCCTGGGGTGTGGGAACGAGTCTCATCACTTCTAAAGATAGTCCATCTTTAGGTGGGGTTTACAAACTCGCCGCTGAAGGAGAGAAGGGCGTTTTTCATCCTCGACTAAAAGTATCTGAAAATATATCCAAGATCACAAACCCCGGAGTTAAAAAAGTAGTGCGCTTTTATGATCGTGCGGGGAAAGCGATGGCAGATCTTATTGCTTTAGAAGATGAAGTTTTCGAAGACGGGAAACCCCTTACGATTTTTGATCCTGTTCAGACCTGGAAAAGAAAAACATTAATGAATTTTCGGGTGAGGGAACTATTAGTTCCAGTTTTCAGAAGTGGAAAACTGGTTTATGACTTACCGAAGCTCAATGAGATTCAGGCCTATGCCAAAACGGAGCTAACCACCTTCTGGGATGAAGTTAAACGATTGAATCATCCTCACAAATATACGGTCGATTTGTCGACCAATCTCTTTGATTTGAAACAGCAATTACTATTAAAAATACACAATGATATTAAGGCAAATAATGAACATAAGGAGGTAAAGTAATATGTGGACAGACAAAGAATTAACCGGCCGTATTAATCAAGCGGTGGACTGGTTGCGTGAAAGGGTGACTGACGCCAAAGCAAAAGGACTCGTGGTGGGAATATCAGGAGGGGTTGACTCCTCAGTCGTCGCAGGGCTTTGTAGTCGAGCATTTCCAGAGCAATGTATCGGGGTGATTATGCCCAGTCAGTCTGATCCAGATGACAAAGAAGATGCCTTATGGATTGCAGAGGGCTTTGAATTAAGAACGATCGAAGTGAACCTGAGTGGTGCGCATACTCAGATTATGGGACAAGTTAAGAAGGAATTGGAAACTCAAGGCTGCAAGCTAGAAGACGAGAAATTAAGCCAGGGAAATTTAAAAGCTCGCTTACGTATGTCAACGCTGTATTCGGTGGCCAATGCCATGAATTATATGGTGGTAGGGACAGATAATGCGCCCGAGAGCTATACTGGGTATTTCACCAAATATGGCGATGGGGGTGTCGATCTCTTGCCCATTAGCTCACTCACAAAAGCAGAAGTGCGTGCTTGGGCAAGGATATTGGGGCTTCCCATGAGAATTGCTACCCGAGTACCTACCGCAGGGCTCTGGGAAGGTCAGACCGATGAAGCTGAACTGGGTCTAACCTACGACCAAATTGATCGTTATTTACTCGGGGAAGAGATTCCGTCAGAGGCACAAGAACGCGTTGAAAGCCTCCATCGTCAGAGTGAACATAAACGCAACCTCCCTCCTAGCCTAGAGCTCCCTAAACTAAAAGGCTTAGACTAACGTGCGTATTGGAGTCGATATCGATGGTGTTGTTTCAGATAGTTACCCCTTTTGGTTAACGGAATTAAATCTGCACTTTGGTAAGAATATAACAGTCATTGACGATTATGAAATGCATTTAGTTTTTGATGTATCCAGAGATGCGATGAACGACTATTTTGTCTGTAATGCGGAACGTTTGCTGATGACTCCCAAACCGATTTCTGGTGCCAAGGAAGGGATTGAAACCCTTCTGAGGCAGGGGCATGAAGTCATTTATATTACGGCTCGCACCAATGCAGAAAGGGATGTCACGGTGCGCTGGCTCACGATGTGTGGAATCCCTCATGAACATGATCGGGTTCTCTTTGCGGGCTTTAGCAGCAAATTAGAGTTAGTCAAGCTTTGGGGAATCGAGGCTTTCATCGAGGATTATCAGGTGAATGCTAAATTGATCGCTGAAAGCGGTATTCCAGTATTTTTGTTAGATGCCAGTTATAATCAACAAGAACTTACAACAGGGATAACACGCTGCCACAACTGGAATGAAATTATTGAAGGCATCCAATCAGGTACTTGTAAAGGTAATGAAAAATGACATGTGACGTTCGATAAACGATTGATAATACCAAAAAGGGTTAGCCATCTCAATTGATGGCTAACCCTTTGACATCGACAGAACCTAGCTGACAATTCCAATTCCAACTTTATAAATATCCCCTGCCCCTAAAGTAATGACGAGATCATCTGGCCCGAGTGTATCGGAAAGATAGGTTCCAATGTCTTCCAACGTTCCAATATAACGAGCTTTAACCCCTTGTTTCACGATTAAATCGGCCAAATTCAAGGAAGAAACGGTGTGATTTTCCTGTTCTCTTGCCGAGGCGAAAATGTCAGCGACGACCACTTCGTCCGCTCCTTGAAAAGATTGTGAGAATTCCTGTAAGAGTTTTTCAGTACGACTAAAGGTATGAGGCTGGAAAATGGCACGGATGCGGCGATGTGGGAAGGACAATCGTGCTCCTTCTAGCGTCGTGCGGATTTCTGTCGGATGATGTGCATAGTCATCAACGATCAAGGCGCCGTTTATGTTACTACCTATATGTTCAAAGCGACGCTTTGTTCCATTGAACGAGCTAAGGTTGAATAAGATGACAGGGATGGGTATGCCGATTTCATGGCATAAGGCAATGGTTGCCAAGGCATTAATAATGTTATGCCTGCCCGCCACGTGCAGTTTAAGATCCCCCACGTACTCCCCTTTGATCATAATTTTCATCGAACTTCGTTCATCTTGAAATATAATTTCTGTTGCACGAACATCCGCAGTCTCAGAGAGCCCAAAGGTTGTGATTGGAGCCTCTGATATGAGGGAATTGCGATTGGGGTCTTCCTCCCAAACGTAAATATGGCCTTGCGCTGGTACTTTTTTCGCTAGTTCAGCAAACGCAGAAATAACATCATCCAGGTCCTTGAAATAATCTGGGTGGTCAAAGTCAATGTTGGTGATTATCAAGTGTTCTGGAGAGTAGTTTAGGAAGTGGCGCCGATATTCACATGACTCTGCTAAGAAAAATTCCCCTTTTCCGGAATGCGCATTTCCTCCGATGCTAGGCACATCGCTTCCAACAACAATGCTAGGATCTAATCCAGCTTGGAGCATCACTAAACCGATCATTGCCGTCGTCGAAGTTTTACCGTGCGTTCCGGATACGGAAATTCCGCGTTTTTTAGAAAGTAAGCGCCCCAGATATTGTGGGTAAGTCAAGACCGGGATATCAAGCTCTAAAGCCCGGGAAATTTCTGGATGTAGATTTGTATAAGCCGCAGAGGCTACCACGAAATCTGCTTTTTCTACATTTTCGGGAGCAAAACTTAAAACAGGAATATGGGCACGTTCCAGGACACTGTCTGTAAAAAAGCATTCTTCGACATCAGATCCTGTAATAGTTGCACCTTCTATTTGTGCACTGATTTGAGCTAAAGCACTCATGCCAGTTCCTTTTATACCAACAAAATGAATATGTAATGTCAAAGCGTATCGTCCCTTCTGTGTATAACTCTACCCCTCCATTATACCCAAACTGAAACTAAAAAGTATCAGTTTTTACGAGGGAGAATTTTACTATCTTAATTTGACGGGGGGCCGTATGATAGCTACTGTATATAAGCCCTAGTGACTCAGTATACCCCCTTCAAGCAATAATTTCAAAGAAGCTCGTCTAGCTAAATCATGTTAAGTCCCATTAATAGGTTATTATCCCCACAAACTCAAAGATGAAGACCTTGATGTGAATAAATAATAAAAGAATATTAATTAATAATACTGGGGAAATAAAGTTGACGAAACGGAAAAATTAGAGTAAGATTACATTCGTCCATGTAATGCCGATGTGGCTCAGAGGTAGAGCAGCTCACTCGTAATGAGCAGGTCGTCAGTTCGATTCTGACCATCGGCTCCAGTATGCATTTTTATAGACATTTTAGTCACTTTTAGCCATGTTACATCGCAGATGATTTTCATAGTGTGAACAGCGAGCCAGTTGCTTCACATTTTACGAAATCGGAGGTTGTGTGAACATGGCTAAAATTCGTTTAAAGGGCAGTCAGGGCAAATCAGGTCAGAGATACATGATATCTCGGGCGACACAGTTATTTAGTTTATCGAAGAATTACAGAAGAAGAATATTGTCCTGACTTCTGTTAGGAAACTTAGGCCCCGCAAGCAATTGCGAGGCTTTTTGGTTATGCAGAGAATGCGTAAAACAGCTAATGGGGAAATTTTGAGAACTGGATAAAATTTAGTCCTCAATTGGATCTGCTCATTCTAACGTAATACAAAAAAATATCTTAGCTAACTGCGCTGAAGAGGATTCTTAACTTTATAGGGACGCATCATTTCATTGTCTTCGTGGTCGAGAATATGGCAGTGCCATACATAGCCTGGTCCTTTGGCAGGATTGAATGGATATTGATTAATACCGGGGACAGAAACCAACACATTTTGGGGAGCGTAACGGATCCTGATCGTGGTCACTTGTCCGGGATAGGACTGAATTGTATCCTTCCAACCATTTTCATGGGCTGGTGGGTTAATTTGTCCAGATGGAGACATAGAAAAAGCCATTGATTACCTCAATGGCTTAGTTCTTAGATCGTCTCTCAATTAAACCCAATGATTTCCTAAAGGGTTACGTTATTAAACTTCTTGAAAAATCGGTATAATCATAGGGCGCCTCTTGGTCTTATCATAAAGATGTCTGCTCACTACATCCCTCACACGATTTTGTAAAGTGGAGGTTTGATGGACACCGTTTTGGAGACTACGAGCGATGGTTTGTCGAGTAATCCTTTTTACCTCATCGAGCATTAAGTTGGCCTCGCGAACATAGACAAATCCACGAGTGACAATATCTGGACCCGCTAATAAGGTTTGAGTTGAGCGATTGATTGTTAAAATAATGATAAGAATGCCATCTTGAGATAAGAGCGTTCGATCTTTCATAACGCTATTACCGATATCCCCCACGCCCAAGCCATCAATAAAAACGCGCCCGGCGGTCACATTATTTGCAAACTTTGCTCCAGCACGTGTAAACTCTACAACATTACCAATCTCGGCCACAAAAATGTTTTCTCTTGGAATCCCTACCTGCTCAGCAAGTTCAGCATGTTTTACGAGCATGCGGTACTCTCCGTGGACGGGAATAAAGTACTTAGGTTTTACCATACTAAGCATCAGTTTAAGTTCTTCTTGGCTGGCGTGACCAGAAACATGCATCCCCGAAATGGATTCGTAGATGACGTTGGCCCCTAACTTGAGGAGTTGATCAATATTCCGAGAGACGGCTCGTTCATTTCCAGGGATGGGCGAAGCGGAAAGGATCACAGTATCCCCTGGATAAATGGAAATCTGACGATGACTGTGGTTTGCCATGCGGGTCAGCGCAGCCATCGGCTCGCCTTGGCTGCCTGTTGTAAGGATGCATACCTCATTTGAGGGTAAACGCATGGCCTCGTCAACGTCAATGAGCGTGTCTTCCGGGATATCGAGATACCCAAGATCAGAGGCTATGCTAACAACGTTCACCATGCTTCGACCCACAGTAGTGACCTTGCGATGGTATTTGAAGGCAGCGGTGATCGCTTGCTGAAGCCGATTGACATTGGAGGCAAAGCTAGCGAAAATAACTCTCCCCTCCGATTCAGCAAACGCCTTGTCAATATTTTGCCCAACAGAACGCTCGGATTTTGTAAATCCTGGGCGTTCGACATTCGTACTATCAGACATGAGACAAAGAACTCCATGATCTCCAAGTTCTGAAAACTTGTGTAAGTCAAGAACTCCCCCGCTCACCGGCGTATGATCCAGTTTAAAATCCCCGGTGTGAACGATGGTTCCTAACGGGGAATGAATGGCTAAACCAACAGCGCCAGGTATGCTATGGGTCCCATTAATAAAGTCTACAGAGAATGAACCAAGCTTTATGGACTCACCAGGCTGGATCACGTTGGTTGTTACTTTTCCCAATTTGGCTTCGGTGAGTTTATATTGAATTAAAGCAATGGCCAACCGAGTTCCGTAAATAGGGACATCTAAATGTCTTAGCAAGTAGGGTAGTCCCCCAATATGATCTTCATGACCGTGGGTGATGAGGATTCCCAGGATGAGGTCTTTGTTTTCAATAAGGTAAGTATAATCTGGGATCACTATGTCGACCCCCAACATATCTTCGTCAGGAAACGCTAGACCCGCATCAATTAATAGGATTTGATTATTATAGCGGATCGCGGTTGTGTTCTTTCCGATTTCCCCTAGTCCACCGAGCGGGATAATTTGTAATTTGCTTTCACTAGTCAAGTTAATATCTCCTTCTGTTTTAAAATTGATTCTAGGTCTTCTCGAACACAAATTTAGAAATTCGGGCTCGTTATATTAGGGGACAGCCACGCATTAACAAGCCTGTTTTACCGTCATCCGCCTTGTTAAGTGCTACTTATCCCAATTGAATCCTACTGTAATTGTTGTCTTTCTGACTCTTAAATCCCAATCCCATTAAATAGTCTCTGAGAGAAACATGATAAGAATACGTAAAAATACAAACGCTCACGTTATTTAAAGGCATTCTTATGGAGTATTATATCCGCACGGACCCATCAATCTATCAACTATAACTTATTAGAATCGCTATTACAAGTTTTATGCTGTCCCAATCAAGTGCACTCAATTGAGGTTTATATTCATATTTACTAATCCGGGGTTGGCTGTTGCCTTGGTTATATCCCTATTATAGACTTTGACTATCGGGTTTGATTAGTTTCAATGAATACTGGTATTCGCACAGGATTAAGAACATAAAAAAATAATCTTGGTACAAAATAATTACAGAAAGCTGGATAGAAATGAATATATTCACCCCTTTCCCCACGTTAAGAACGGAACATCTCATCCTAAGACAAATTACCATGGGAGACTTGGATGAATTATTCGTACTTAAATCTGATGAAAGACTACTGAAGTGCTATTCTTCAAAAGCAAAAACTTATGAAGAAACCCGTCGGAAACTTGAAGAACTCGATGATGACATCGACAAGAGTAAATCGATCACATGGGGAATTAGTCTCATCAATGAAAATAGATTATGTGGGTCTATTTGTCTCTGGAATATTTGCCAAGAGCCGTCAAAAGTTGAAATAGGTTATGACCTAATGGTAAATTGGCAAGGCAGAGGAATCATGCAGGAAGCAATGACGGCTGTCGTAGAATATGGCTTCAAAGATATGAAGCTTCAACTTATTGAAGCAGTGACTCATCCAAACAACTTGAAATCAATCAACCTGCTGGAAAGAAATAGTTTCATTAAAGGAGCGAATTTCCGTGAAACCGATGCTTCTACAAATAAGGTTCTAGATTGGGTAACCTATTCACTAAGGTAACAAAAACTAAGCTATTATAGAAATAGTTAGCACCTATAAATAATCATCACGACTGGAATTGAGTACCAATGTTTTAGACCCCTGTCATTATTGACACATAGCATAGGGGGGTATACTATATTGAGTGAGGTGAGCTAAGATGAATTCAGACGATAAAAAGGTTCCTTCATGTCTGGTTTGTCAGAGTGAAGGACAGAACCAAGCAGAACGAATCAGTCTTCATGACGATAAAACGATCAAAGAACTGGTAACCCGAATGAATCGCATAGAAGGTCAAATTCGGGGGATCAAAGGTATGATTGAACGCCACATTTACTGTGATGATATTTTAAACCAAATCTCCTCGGCTCAATCTGCGTTAGATGGAGCTTCCCGATTACTCCTCGAAAAGCACATGAAATCATGTGTCAAAGATCAGCTTCAGGCAGGGGATGAAAAAGTTATAGATGAGGTCCTGAAAACAATCTTTCGTATGATTCGATAAGGATGTTATTTCCAAAGTAATGATAAAGCTAGATTGGGTCATAATAGTTACAGGATTAGTGGCGCCTTTGAGGAGGGACAAATCATGACGGAGCGAGCGATCCGAGAAGAAAAAGAAATTCAAGTGTATGGCATGACCTGCGAGCATTGTGTCAACCATGTCACTAAGATTTTAGAAAAATTCCCAAGCGTGGAGCATGTCCAGGTTTCCTTAGAGGATTCGAGGGCTACCTTCGACTGGGATCCGTTACAGGTTGATATGGCTGATATACTTCATGAAATTGAGGAAGCTGGCTACTCTTTTGAAAAGCTTGTAGAAGCACCAGAAGAACCAGTAGAGCAAAAACAAGAGGAACTGGCCGTAGAAATAACTACAGAAAAACCAGAAAATCAACAAAATTTACAAGAGCAAGCAATGCAACAGAAAAAACAGCTGTTCAAAATTAGTGGTATGACTTGTGCCAATTGCGCTTTGACTATTGAAAAGGGTCTCAAAGCCATGCCAGGGGTTAAAACAGTCGCTGTCAACTTTGCATCGGAAAAACTGACGGTGGAAATAGATCCCAACGTGGTCAAGGAGGAAACCCTCCTTGCCAAAATCAAGGATCTTGGTTACGCTGGCCAAAGCCAAAACGGAGGCAGGAAACAGTTTAAAGTGAGTGGAATGACATGCACCAATTGCGCCCTTGCAATTGAGAAAAAGCTCAAAGGAACAGTGGGCGTGCAAAACGCTTCTGTTAACTTCGCAAATGAAACGGTTACAGTAGAGTTCGATCCGGATATCATAAATATGAAGGAAATCTTCGATCAAGTGCGGGATGCTGGGTATACGCCTCTAGAGAATAAGGATGAAAACCAAGACGACCGTACCGCGATCAAACAGCGAAATTGGCTCATTTTTAGTGCGATTCTCTCTTTGCCCATTATGCCACTTATGTATCTTTCCATGTCAAAGTCGTTGATGGTTACGATCCTTGCGTTGGCAACCATAGTTCAGTTTACAGCCGGTTGGACATTCTATCGCGGTGCATACCATGCGTTGAAGAACCGTTCAGCGAATATGGATGTCCTAGTTGCGCTGGGGATTACCGCTTCTTATGGGTATAGTCTGATGACGACGTTGCATATGTTCTTCCCAACGCTTTTCTTCCAAGGCCCCAATTTTTTTGATACGTCAGCTTTGTTGATTACCTTTGTGCGTTTTGGAAAATATCTAGAGGCCAAAGCAAAGGGACGTGCGGGACAGGCCTTAAAAAAGCTGTTAGAGCTACAGGCGGATAAAGCGCGCTTGCTTGTAAATGGCGAAGAAAAGCAAGTCGCTGCGTCAGATCTTAAAATTGGTGATGTTGTCATTGTTAAATCCGGAGAAAGGATACCGGTGGACGGCGAGATTATTGAAGGACAAGCCAGCATAGACGAGGCCATGCTGACCGGAGAATCCATTCCGGTTGACAAGGGAGTAGGAGATCTTGTAATCGGTGCCACGGTCAATAGTTCTGGAAGTATTAAAGTAAAAACGACCAAAACAGGCAAGGATACAGTGCTTTCCGGGATCATCAAAATGGTTGAAGATGCCCAAGGGGTAAAGCCCCCGATTCAAGCACTAGCAGATAAAATTTCTAGTTACTTTGTCCCAACGGTCGTTGCTTTATCGCTCATGACCTTTTTGATCTGGTATATTGCGCTGCATACCACCTTCGTTTTTGCCTTTACAGCGGCCATTGCTGTTTTAGTGATCGCTTGCCCTTGTGCGTTGGGACTGGCTACGCCAACCGCTATTATGGTGGGTAGCGGGGTAGGGCTAAATCGCGGTATTTTATTTAAATCCGCGGCTGTGCTCGAAGGGATTGCGCACATACAAGTCATTGGATTTGATAAAACGGGGACCTTGACCAAAGGAACTCCTGAAGTCACGGATATAATACCCTATGCCTCTTATTCAAAACAGGATGTTCTTAAAATCGCGGGGGCAGGCGAAAATCCCTCCATTCATCCCTTAGCACAGGCGGTCGTTGCGCAGGCTAAGAAAGAAGAGATTGCAATTCAAGATGTAACGAATTATAAAGAAGAGGGAGGGTATGGTGTTACCTGCACCTTTGAAGGACAGACGTTACTCATTGGAAACATTAAGTTGATGAACTTGCATAGCGTGAATATTAAGGATGCTGAACAGGATTTTCAGCGCCTCGCTGAATCGGGCAAAACGACCAGCTTTATTGCTTTAGGTGATCAGGTGATTGGGCTCATCGCCCTTGCAGATGTGGTTAAAGAGAGCACAAAAGAGGCCATTGAACGGTTGCATCAGTTAGGCATGAAGACCTTTATGATTACGGGGGACAATGAAAAAGTTGCTCATATGGTCGGAGATCAGGTGGGGATTGATGAAGTAATCGCTGAAATTTTGCCGCAAGATAAGATAAATATTATTAAAAAATATCAGGATCAAGGCTTTAAGGTGGCCATGGTGGGGGACGGAATTAATGACGCCCCGGCCTTAGCCCAATCCGATATTGGGATTGCCATAGGATCAGGAACCGATGTAGCCAAGGAGACCGGAGATGTGGTGTTAGTTCGCAATGACCTTATCGATGTGGAACGGGCTATCCGCTTGGGCCGGAGAACGCTGAGAAAGATTAAGCAAAATCTTTTCTGGGCCTTGATTTATAACATTATAGGGATCCCTATTGCGGGTGGTATTCTGTATCCCATAACTGGGCAACTTTTGCCTCCCGAGTGGGCAGGACTTGCGATGGCTTTTTCTTCCGTATCGGTCGTGACGAGTTCTCTCTTGTTGAGAAGGTATGATGAAAAACTAGAGGCTTAGTTTAAGCGGAGATCTTCGGAGTGAAACAAGTTTTAATTTTCCTCTTCTGGCAATTGATAAGGTCCTTAGGGGATAAGTAAATATAATTTTGTGAACGGAGGTGAAAAAAATGAGCGAAACTATTCTTAAAGTTGAAGGTATGACTTGTAACCATTGCAAAATGAGAGCTGAAAAAGCATTACAAGGGGTAAGCGGAGTTGAAGGCGTTAAGGTCGATCTCACAGCCAAAGAGGCCGTTGTAACGGGTAATGCTGAGCGAGCAGAACTTGTTAAAGCCGTTGTAGATGCTGGATATTCCGTGGTCGAATAGACCCTATTATATCGAGACCACCCTAATTTTATTGCTTTATTTTCAATCGAGATTTGACATGTTCCCATTTTCCAGTTATACTCATCTAAGCTCGTAAAAACTAGTGGATTTAAGCAAACCTTCTTTATTGCCTTAGGCTTCAGGAAGTTGTGAACTTGCCCTGGTGCACGGGTAATATAATTAGTGGAGGTTTTTTTATAATGTTTAATGACAAAGTTTTAAATTGCAGAGACTGTGGTCGCGATTTCGAATTCTCAGCTTCTGAACAAGAGTTCTATGCTGAAAAAGGATTCACCAATGAGCCAGGACGTTGCCCTGAGTGCCGTGCAGCTAAAAAAGCACAAACCAGAAACCAAGGCGGCGGCGGTTATGCTCGTCAAGAACGCGAAATGTTCCCAGCAGTTTGCGCTACTTGCGGCAAAGAAACTACTGTTCCTTTCCAACCTTCTGGTGACAAACCTGTATATTGCCGCGAGTGCTTTCAGCCCCGCGAACGTAATAACTGGTAAATCGTTCATCGTAGAAAAGCCTTCCAGGCTAAGAGCCTGGAAGGCTTTTTCTTTATTAACGACAAATTGAACGTTAACCCAGAAGCAGATAAAAGCCCAAGATAATTTGTATCTTGGGCTTTTATCTGCTTGGTCTCTATATTCCAACATGAAATGAGAAATTATGGACGTTGTATTCAACGTAATAGCTCGAATAGGACCTTACAATTCAGAAAACGCTGGACATACTAAAGCCAAAAAGGTTACACTTAAAGATATGTCTTTATGAAAAGAGGTTCACAATAAGTATTCACTGATAAGAAGGGGAGGGCCGTAAAATGTTTACAGTGTATAGTACCATTGATAGCATTATCATGAACACAGATAAACCGGAAGCAAAGGGTACTTGGATTAATATGATAAACCCTACCGGAGAAGAGATCGAACTGGTAACAAAGGCAACTGGAATTGAATTTGATTTCATAAAAGATGTCTTAGATGATGATGAGCGGCCCCGAATTGAAACTGAAGATAACGAACTATTAGTCATTATTAATGTCCCAATCATTCAAAATGCAACGGTTATCTACGAAACAATTCCACTGGGGATTATAATAACTAAAGATCATTTTGTGACAGTATGCTTACAAGAGGTCGATGTTCTTAAAGATTTTCTCAATGGCAAAGTACGGGGCATGTCAACCTCTAAAAAAACAAGGTTCTTATTTCAGATACTTTATAAAAGCGCATCGCTGTATTTAACCTTGCTGAGAGAAATTGAAAAGAAGACCAACGAAATTGAGTCGGGACTTCACAAATCGATGAAGAATAAGGAACTAATTAGGTTGTTGAACCTTCAAAAAAGTCTTGTGTATTTCACGACTTCTTTGAAATCCAATGAACAGGTCATGGAAAAGTTGTTAAGAACAAAGGCCTTAGAAGTATACGAAGAAGATCAGGATTTACTAGAAGATGTTATCATCGAAAATAAACAAGCAGTCGAGATGGCAGAAACCTATAGCAACATCTTGAGTAGTATGATGACTTCTTTTTCTTCAATTATTTCGAATAACTTAAATATAGTTATGAAGTTTTTGGCGTCGATAACGATTATTTTAGCCTTACCTACTATGTTAGCAAGCTTCTTTGGGATGAATGTGAAAATTCCCCTACAAACTGCAGATCATGGTTTCGAGATTGTCGTCGGAATGTCCGTGGTCCTTTGTGTCGGTGGCATTGCTTTTCTCATGAATAGAAAAATGTTCTGAAGTTGATTTATAATCACTGAGTAGAAAATTCCTAGGGTAAGAATGAGAATAGAGGAAGATCATATGTTTCAATCACATGTAGGAGAGATAGCCGCCCTTGCAACGGCCTTATGTTGGACGATTAGTGCAGTGGCCTTTGAATCTGCAGGCAAAAAAGTGGGTTCGATCTCTGTTAATCTAATAAGACTTTTTATTGCACTAATATTAATCTCAGTCTTTAATTTATTTACTCGTGGCATGCTGTTACCTTTCGATGCTACTCCTTATAACTGGTTATGGCTATCTTTTTCTGGATTAATAGGTTTTGTTATTGGAGACTTGTTCTTATTCCAAGCATTTGTACAAGTAGGCTCACGGATATCTATGCTAATCATGGCAACGGTGCCACCGATTACGGCCATCACTGGTTTTATTGTTATGGGAGAAAGAATTACATTATTGGGATCAGTTGGAATGGTCATCACCATTGCAGGGATTGCCCTCGTTATCCTTACCAGAAATTCAGGGGAGAAGATTCTTGGGTTAACGTATCCGGTAAAAGGATTAATCTATGCATTTATTGGTGCCTTAGGGCAAGCGTTTGGGTTGGTTTTTAGTAAATTCGGCATGGGCTCCTATAACCCTATTGCTGCAACTCAAATTAGAATTATTGCCGCTATCATTGGCTTTTCAATCGTCATTACGATCTCTAAAAATTGGGGAAAGCTAGGTTCAGCCTTTAAAGATTTTAAAGCTATGAGACATATCACTATCGGGTCATTTTTTGGTCCGTTCATCGGCGTATCACTGTCACTATTTGCTATTCAGCATTCCACCACAGGCGTTGTTTCAACGATCATGTCCATCACGCCGATACTCATTATTCCGATGTCAATCATCATACTTAAGGAAAAAGTACCAATAAGAGAGGTTCTTGGTGCCATTATAGCGCTCTTTGGAGTGTCACTTTTATTTATCTAATGGATGTGTCCTCTTATAATGTTTCACAATTTCTTCATACATCACTCATAAAACGGTAACAAATTTCGGTTAATATAAATATATCAGCTGTTACCCGTTCTTTAACGGTTAAGATAAAGTTTTTCTTCATTTCTTCTTTCCTCCTCATCTCCTCCTAGTGAGGGGATTCTTTTTGTCAATTATTAAGACCTCAGCTTGCGGAGGTCATTGGTCAGCAATACTTAGAATAATCTGTCAGAGGTAGCAAACTGCAATTAGTTTATATTGACATGATATATAGCTAATGATAAAATTAAGCCTGTTGAATTGAATTTTGACCTCTTCTATCTTGGAAGAGGTCTTTTCAGTATACTGTCTAAGGATAAATCTGGAGGTGTCAAGTTCATGAGTGTTGAAAAAACATATGCGGAGATCAACGCCAAGATTAAATCAGGTAAAGCCGTTGTCGTAACTGCGGAGGAACTCATCGCCCTAGTGGAGGAGAAAGGCCTTTCCAAAGCAGCTCAAGAAGTGGACGTAGTAACCACTGGTACGTTTGCACCCATGTGTTCGTCGGGTGTTTTCTTAAGTTTAGGACACACAACACCACGGATGAAAATGCAGAAGGTGTGGTTAAACGGAGTACCAGCTTATTCAGGTATAGCAGCTGTTGACGCTTATCTCGGTGCGACAGAGTTGCCTGACGATGACCCCTTGAATAGCAATTACCCTGGTGAATTTCGCTACGGTGGCGGCCATGTCATTCACGATCTTGTGGCACGCAAACCTGTTAAACTAAAAGCGACGGGATATGGAACAGATTGTTACCCACGCCGAAACCTTGAAACGACTATTACGTTGGATGACATCAATGAGGCGATTCTTTTTAATCCTCGCAATTGTTATCAGAATTATAATTGCGCGGTGAACCTGACCGATCGCACTATTTATACATATATGGGAATGATTAAACCACATCTGGAGAATGCCAATTTTTCTACCTCAGGACAACTCAGTCCGCTTTTGAAGGACCCTCATTTTAAGACAATTGGGGTTGGCACAAAGATTTTCCTGGGTGGTGGGATTGGATATGTGGCTTGGAACGGCACCCAACATTTTCCGTCGATGTTGAACAATGATGGTAAGGAACTTGGCGCTGCAGGGGGGACACTAGCTGTCACCGGAGATCTAAAACAAATGACACCTAGATGGTTAGTCGGAACCAGTTATCTAGGCTATGGGGCAACACTTAGTGTAGGGATCGGAATTCCAATCCCTATTCTCAATGAAGAGATTGCTCGGTATGCTGCTATGAAGGATGAAGACTTGTATGCTCCCATAATGGACTATGGGGAAGCGTATCCGTCATTGACACCGGGTAATTTAGGGTATGTCAGTTATGCAGACCTAAAGAGTGGGAAAATCAAAGTGAATGGCAAGGAAGTCATTACGGCTCCTTTATCAAGTATGCCACGGGCTCGAGAGATCGCCGCAACCTTAAAAGGGTGGATACAAAAAGGCGATTTTCAGCTGACAGAGCCCGTCAAAATGCTTCCCTCACCCGCTGACGGCTTTACTGCTCACAGTATAAAGGAGGCCTGATAATATGTCGCCTAAAAGAATCGTTTTGCGTTTCGGAACAGATATCTCCGTTAAGCCGATTGTTTATCGCTTGGTGAAAGACTATGACTTAGTCGTCAATATTGTGAAAGCCGATGTCAACCCTCAAAAAGAAGGAACCATGATCTTGGAGGTCATTGGGGATCAAAGCGAAGCGGGCTTGAACTATTTGCGCGATCTAGGGGTTACAGTGCAGGCTCTTAACCAAGAAATTGTGAGAAATGAAGAAAAGTGTGTTATGTGCGGAGCCTGCACAGGTATTTGTCCCACGGGCGCGTTATATATGGAACGTCCGTCTATGGAAGTCGTCTTTGACGGAGATCAATGTATTTTTTGCAAACTATGCGTGAAAATCTGCCCGATGAAGGCCATGGAGGTTCGTTTGTAATTGGATTTCATGGATCGTATCTACCGGCAGGATCACCGCCAAGTGGATCTGGTGCATTTTCAGGTGGCAGTGGGAGAAACTGATCTGGATATCGGGGTTCGTAAAGAACGGTTCTCACCCGAACTCGTTGCCTGGGTAGAAGACATAATTCGAGATTGTCGCAGACCCCTTGAGGAATATATCCTGAGAGACCCTGAGTTTGTGAAGGCCTTAACGCCTTATACCGTCTTACCAAATGCGCCTTTAATTATTCAGACTATGGCGGAAGCTGGGCGTCTTGCAGGCGTGGGGCCGATGGCCGCTGTCGCCGGCACCGTTTCAGAATTCGTTGGTAAGTTGATTGCCAAACGCTCACGAGACGTCATTGTGGAAAATGGTGGAGATATCTTCATGCGTACGAGCCGCATTCGTAGGGTGGGTATCTTTGCCGGGAATTCACCGCTCTCTAATCGGGTGGCGATTGAAATTCGCCCGGACGAAAGCCCCCTCGGGATCTGTACGTCATCGGGCAAAGTGGGGCCGTCTTTGAGTTTCGGCAAAGCCGACGCACTCGTGGTTCTCTCTCCGTCAGTTGCATTGGCGGACGCAGTTGCCACGGCCTGTGGGAATCATGTTCAGACCACGGACGATTTAGAAAGAGCGCTCGAACTCGCTTCAGAGATCACAGGCATCAAGGGTGTCTTGATCATTAAAGACGATCGCTTGGCAGTTTGGGGAAGTGTCAAATTAATACCTATGAGTACTACTGTGTAGTGTGGCATGTTAGAAATTGATAAGAATTTATAAGGGAAGGGGTAACCTAATTGGGAACCCTTCCCCTCTTATTTTCCAGATGGAATGTTTGAAAGTTGGTTGGAATCAATAAACCAGTGGAACTCTATAAATGCACCTCTCCAAAGACCTATTTTGGAGAGGTGCATTTATTATATAACGAATTTTAGGAACATAAAAAAATATTCTATTTGTAACGGAAATAGGACATGTACAATACAATACAATAACCCATAATATGGGAAACAAAAGGTTTATTCTTAATATTGGGAGGAAACGGGAAATGGCTTTATTATCTATTGGCTCACGATGCGCCAATTGTTCAAAAGGACCAACAGGACCAACAGGACCAACAGGACCAACAGGACCAACAGGACCAACAGGACCAACAGGACCAACAGGACTAACAGGACCAACAGGACTAACAGGACCAACAGGACTAACAGGACCAACAGGACTAACAGGACCAACAGGACTAACAGGACCAACAGGACTAACAGGACCAACAGGAGCAACAGGAGCAACAGGAGAAACAGGGG
>DASRMG010000149.1:0-21412 GCA_035648035.1 Desulfosporosinus sp.
GATAATGCATCGCTTCATTAGCCGAAATTACGGCTGTAGCCATGTAGGATAGTAGCGTGAAAGTTGCGGCTAAAGAAGCGACCGACTTACTGGTTGTGTTTAAGAGAGCGTTATACGCTCCACCGTTGAGCGGTAACGCGCCGACGACTTCACCATAGATACTGCGGAAGAAATACAGGACGACTGAAACCATTAGAAGTGATACCCATGCCCATTGTCCAGCATACATAATTGATAAGGCTGATACGTACAGGCATGAAGACGTAATGTCATTACCACAAATCGCCGTTGCTTCCCATTCACCCAATCCTTGACCTTTTTCCTTACTCATTTAATTCTCCCATCAGGTTTATGCTGACTATACCGTCATCCGCCATACTGTAGATATTTTCGTGATATTTTAAACTTAGTTAATCGTTCCCTAACTTGGCCTTAGTATGCTCCTGTTATTATTTTCTATGTCTTTGGGATAGTACCCCGTGGAATGGCCCCAAATTAACCTTGCTTTGTTACAACCTTTGGATAAGACTACTGTAATTACTATTCTTCTATAATCATGACGAACCCTGCATCACCATCCACCCTAATTTTTTGGCCTGTTTTAATCTTTTTTGTTGCCTCCGAAACACCAACCACCGCGGGTATTCCATACTCTCTCGCTACGACTGTTCCATGCGTTAAAAGGCCCCCAATCTCCATGACAAGTCCTGCTGCATTGATGAAAAGTGGTGTCCAGCCAGGATCTGTAAATGGCGCCACCAAAATCTCACCTTTATTGATCGATTCCTGGGTAGGATCAGTGATGACTCTTGCAATGCCTTCTATGACTCCTGAGGATACAGGGCTACCCAGTAATGCACCCTCAGGCATATTTTCTTTTTTATAGCCTGCTTTAATTTCTTCTCCATCGCTTGTAAGAACACGTGGCGTGCTAAGTTTTCTATAGTGAACATACTCCTCTTTTCTTTGCGAAGCGAGCTCTCTTAGACTTTCATTATTTTGTATTGCTGAATATAACTCCCAAAAGTTTAGATAGAATATATCCTTTTCTTCAACCAGGTATCCTTTTTCCACCAATATCTTTGCCTCCTGAAGAAAGGCTCTCTTGAAAACTAGGATCATTTTCATAATTAAATATTTAGGATGCTCCCTTGTCGGTAAAACATTTCTTAAAATCCGTATAAACCTTCTTACTATTTTTCCTTTCACTTTTCCATGTTTAGCGTCTACTTCTTTTATAAACTCTTCTACTGCTTTCTTCGCCTTTTCTATGGTAACCTTGTATTCTTTCCTATGAATACCTTCCTCTGAAGTTTTTACAATAGCTAGGATTGATTTTGCTAGCGGTTTAGGATCTTCTATCCATCGTTCCTTGGCTATGTCTATTTCTCCTGCAGCTCTCATATCATATATATCCATGAAAGTCTTAAACAGCCTCTTAAATTCATCCTTACCTTTGAGATCATCGATTCGATCAAATAAAGTACCGTAGTCCTCATTTTCAAATTCAATCACTAAATCTGGAGATTTTCTGATGATATCTGCTAAATCTCCAACCAATAGTCCCATTTCAGTCGTTATATTGCCTTCTAGTCCTTTAGCGATCGTATTGACATACCGATTTGTTCCAAGTAGTTTTTGTTCTAGACTTTCAAGAGCCTTAAAACTTATGATTCCAGGGGCCATTTTGGGAATTAGGGTCTTAAAATCTCTGTCGAAGCTACTAGCCTTATAGATTGCCTCCAGTTTATCGACACCTGGTTTGGCCTTGTCAATGGCTTCTACTGTTTCCTTGACACGGTTTTCTATATAGTGGTTCATGAATTCGATCGTACCTTCTGGCTTCTTGTACGTGACATTTTTGATCGCATTCATCACGATAGGGCTCATGTATTTAAACAAGGCTACGCCTGTGTGCTTATTTCTCTTGATACGTGTTTCAAAGTCTGTTCTATGAATCAGTTCTATTAAAGCTTCTGCTAGTAAGACATCGACATTTTTGAAAAATGCAGGCAATCCTTTTTGTATTTTTTTATACTGTAAAAGTTCACTTAAATCAATATATATCCTGCCCGCCGCAGAGGTAAGGAATTTATAGTTCGATTCACTTCTCACGCCTTGATCAAAAGGTAAGATAATTCTAAGCATATCTATTCCAAGAGGAGAAATAGGGTCCGTCATCACCTGAAAATGGTTAAAGGAAACATACGCATGCAGTGAATCATCTTTCGGTAATGGCGCAGGCAGTGGGAACAACGAGGTAATCGCACGGCTCTGAACTATGAACAATTGATCATTTTCCAGGCACCACTCAATATCCTGAGGACAACCATAATGTCGTTCTATTTTCATCCCTAGTTCAGCCAGGCTCTTGATCTGAGCGTCCTTCATGACTTGACTGTTAGATTTTTCAGCGCTTATGTCAACTTTTTCAGTACCACCGCCCTCAATTGGCAGTATTGCCAACTTCTTATCACCAATGATCTTACTCTCTATTTCTAAACGACTCTTCCTAAACTGATAGATATCTGGAGATACAAGACCTGAAACAAGCGCTTCCCCAAGTCCATAACTGGCATCTATGGAAATAATGCCCCTATGTCCTGATATCGGGTCGGCGGTAAACATGATACCGGACACCTCGGGGCGTACCATTTTTTGGACGACCGCAGACATATACACCTTTTCATGTTTGATTTTGTTTTGTATTCTGTAAAGGATGGCTCTATCTGTAAATAAGGAAGCCCAGCAGTCTCTAACTGAGAGGACTACAGTATTGTCTCCCTTAATATTGAGATAGGTGTCTTGTTGACCTGCAAAAGAAGCAAAAGCCAAATCCTCTGCCGTAGCGCTGGATCTTACGGCATAGTAGTTATCTATTCCAATCTTAATCACTGCCCCCGTGATCTCGCGAGCAACGTCTTCTGGTATGTCTGACTTTGCAACCTTTTCTCTGATTTTCCGTCCTATCTGAGTGATGTTCTGAAGGCTTGCATCCTTGATGACTTCAGTGATGAAATCCAACAGATGATTAAGTTGAAGGAAATCTTTGTAGGCTTCCGTGGTTACGCAAAACCCGTAGGGCACCTGAAATCCTGCTTTGGTCATTTCCCCTAAGTTTGCACCTTTTCCACCGACTCGTGCTAAATCATTTTTGTCTATTTCATCGAAAAACAGTACATACTTATTTTGCATAATATTTCCCCCCTCATAATTCCTACAACCTTACTCCATCTAGAAATAGGTTAATTAATTGACTTTTTAGTAAATCTCGCTCAGAATTTTCCTGACCATGTAGGCTTGTAACAAAGAAATTAATCAATAAAAACTGTATGTTTCTTGCAATGATTATTATAGGTATATCACTTCTAAGTTCCTTGTTTCTTTGTCCTTCTTTAATAATTTCCAAAACTAAACTCTCTAACCCACTTCTCTGTTTGTCCAAGTCCAATTGACTGTGGTCAAAAAGTGTTTGCAACCTATATCTGAAATATATTCCGGCTAATATCATATCATTTTGAAAGATATGATAAACAAGTTCCAGCAACTTGTTTAACTGTGTGATTAAATCCTTGTGTTCTTCGAAACTTCCGTAAATTTCCACACTATAATCCGCAATAATGGATTGAAAGTATCCAACAAGAATGGATTCCTTGTCTTGAAAGTAATTATAAAGCGTACCCTTTGACACATCAGACTTTTCTGCAATTTCCTCCATAGATGTTTGCTTAAAGCCTTTTTCCTTGAAAAAACCTACTGCACAGTCTATGATATTATCTTTTGTCTTTTCCTTTTTGCGTTCTCTTCTATTCATATATGTCGATGCTCCTTAACAAGCAGTTTAATTAAACACAGTATAATATTGCACTACGTATAATATTATAGTAATGCAACGATATAGAAAAGTCAATAAGACTTACGCTATGAACTTCTCAACAAAATAACTAAAATGAAGTCTCGCCCACTTCCACCTCAGAATAAGATAAATGTGAGGTGGTAACATGTATACGAGTCATACGCATTATTTTCAGGGAACGACTAACAAAATACTTGGTCATAGCCATAGGTACTATGGCGAAAGTAGCGAGGCACCGAATTTAGCGGGTCATTTTCATGAGATATCTGGATGTACCACAAAGGATGATGGTCATAGGCACTACAATCATGTTGTATCTGGACCCGCCATTGAAGTTTCAGGAGGCCATATTCATTTCTACCAGGGTTTTACCACGACCGATCAGAAACATTGTCATTTCTTATCAAGTAATACCTTTATAAATAATTATGTACCCATTGCCATAACCAGCTTTACTACACAAGAATCTAGGGAAATCGGTGAATACCTCGGCATTGATTGGAGCAGTAGTTCCTTTGACGTTGGCCAATTCCAAACTGGTCTACGTGTAGAATTGGAACACGGGAGGCGCGATGCTACTACAAATGTAACCGAAGATGATCCAATTACAACTGGCAAAATTGCCTTGGCCCATTTAAATGAGCTTCCAGACTACTACAAGAGACTGGCCAAGCTGGAGAGGCAAACTAAGGCTTTTCGCCAGCAATAACTCGATTATTCCGCTTTAACTCTAATGAGAAAATAACAACATACTCTAAGACCATTAATGATCTATAATGGTCTAGGAAAACTCGACAAGATTTTTTGAAAAGATAATGAACCTGATATAATAAAACCACTAAAGAAAGCAGGTTTATTATTGATGAAGAAAAGAGTATTTAGCGCAGAATTTAAGGCGGAGAGAGTTTTGGAGACTTTGCGAGGCGAAAAAGAACTAAACGAAATCGCTAGCGCCCATGAGATAGCGCCTAACCAGCTGCGGAACTGGAAAAATGAATTTTTGGCTAATGCAGCCAATGTATTTGATAACAAAAAGGACAAGGTGTTACAGGAGAAAGTTAAGGATCAGGAGCGGGAAAACGATAGCTTATATAAAAAGGTCGGTCAATTGACTACACAAGTTGATTGGCTCAAAAAAAAATCTGAAGAAATTCTTGGACCTGACTGGGAGAGTCGGTTTACTCCACGCCCAAAAGGCTGAAATCAAGGATCATAAGAACAGTGAAAATAGCGAGAAGCCGCTACCCTTGGCCACTGTTGCAGGGCTTTTAGACGTCAACCGAACAAGCGTGTATTACGCACCAAAAGAGCCTTCCGACTTTGAAATAATGGTTAAGCATAAAATTGATGCAATCCATACCGAAAGCCCATCTTGGGGCTCAAGGCAACTATCCAAAACATTACAAAAGCAAGGTATTAAAATTGGTAGACTCAAAACAAGGAAGTATATGCGAGAGATGAGCATTGGGGCGATTTATCCAAAACCTAACCTATCCAAACCTGCAAAGGGGCATAAAATCTACCCATATCTACTACGAAATGCCGTCATCACCCGAGCAAATCAGGCCTGGTCAATCGACATTACCTACATCAAGTTAAGACGTGGATTCATTTACTTAACTGCCATCATTGATTGGCACAGCAAGTGCATCGTTGGCTGGGAACTGGATGATACGCTATCCACACGAATGGTTATCCAGGCCTTAAAGATGGCCTATGCTGTTGCCACACCAGAGATATTAAATTCCGATCAGGGCAGCCAATTTACAAGCCATGAATATATTGATTTTGTTATCAATAACAAGAGTAAAATCAGCATGGATGGTAAGGGTAGATGGGCTGACAACATTCCCATAGAGCGCTGGTTTAGGACACTTAAATATGATGAAGTCTACCTTAAGGATTATGAACATATCAAGGATGCTAGGAAACAAATTGGGGATTTTATCCACAAATATAACTTTGTGAAATTACACTCAGCATTGAATTACGAAACTCCAGCATATATGTATTACCCTACTTTACTACAAATGAGTGCGTAGTCCTACACTCGGTAGTCCACTCATAGCACAAAATTCAATGTTGCACTCTAACAAAATGAAGACTACTACTATGCAATATCTGGTACATTATCTTTTTGATTATTTTTGTCTTGACATCCGAGCCACTATAATCCCCGCTCTTCAACTCAAATATTTAATGCGTTGGTGTGAGATTTTCTTCTCAACCAACGCATTAGATATTTCATCATCGAACTATTCAAGCAGTGAGCTCTATTTTGAGGGGTAGTTGATGAAGTTTTCCAATTCGGAACCATATATTACTCGCTATCCGTATTATTACCACAATAATCGCCATAATAACAAAAGGTACTGTTAGCGATGAGTATTAAATTTATTACAGCAAAGGATGTATTGAACTGAACTCTTTTTGGACTAATACAATCTGGTATGTACTTCTAGGTATTATAACTATATTTGAAGTTACATTTACAATGATTAAAACCAGAAGGCGTAAATTTATTTTTGCTTATTATTTAACTTTAACGGGGTCGGTTCTTTTTGTTGAAACAATGATACTGATTCTTTTTGGTGCCTATAATTACTATCCAATGATTATTCTTACCTCACCTTACGATGATGTTCTTGCGGGGAACCTTTTCTCGCAGTCTTCAGTAGCAGCAACAGCACTGGTAATTGCCGTTTTTAATTTAAACTATTACTGGGTTTTTATATTGTCTGGAATATATGGTTTAATTGAAGAATTGTTTATGACTTTAGGTATTTATTCGCATAATTGGTACAGAACCTGGATGACAGTTGTTGGAATGATTATATTCTTTTCGTTGGTAAAAAGGGATTACTCAAAAAGTATCTCGGGTATCAAACCACTTAAATATTACCTTTACATATTCATGGCATTGTTCCCTTTGGATGCAATTCCCATATTGTGGGGTTTTATTTTGTCTGGATATCAAAATTACACCCGCAACTTTATTCCTGATTCAGTAAGAAGTCCATACGTAAGCGCGGTGTTATATTACATTTTAGTAGCGATTGTCATAATACTAATCTATTTTAGAAAGCTCAAATGGCGCTGGAAGTCCATAGTTATTCTATCAATTTACGGTATTAATTATCTTGCATATAAGGTACATCTTTTGTATTTTTTCAATACAGAGTGGTATATAATTTTCTCAACTGTTTCAATTTTTTCGATGTATCTATCAGTAGCCTTCCTGAATTTTTTATTTAAAAATTATAAAATGTCTATATCTGATATTTAAGGGAAGATTGGGTGGATGCATGTGGAACCTAAAGCTATGCCGAATTCGGCATAGCTTCGACTATGAGCTGCAATGTCTGTTCGTTGCCCCAACTACGGTAGAGTTCGATGTCGTTATTGATATGCTTATTAATGTTTGGAATGATTTTCTTTATGTCCATCTCGTTCCCCCCCTATTATTAGTATACCAGTAAACTATATAATGGCACTTAAATTTTTCTTCGTCTCCAGTTCGCGGTAGTTGTGATAACAATCACAGTAATGATTTAGTAACTATGTTATTCTGAAGTTGCCACGATAGATTGAGGAAGCGAGGTATCTAACATGGGCTATAAGTATACTACTGAAGCGTTTAATAGGCTTCTCGATAGTTTAAAGAAAAAGTACAGAGTTTATGCACCCATCTTATTAAAGGACAAAGGGAAGTTTTCCGACACAGATTTAGTTGGGTACGATGAGATATCCACGATAGATGACGTTGTTTTCACAGACAAATCGTACTTTTCACCCAAGGAAATATTTCACCCAATGACTCAAACTCTATTTTATTTTAATGAAAATGGCTATACAGAACCCGCTGTCGATGAACGGGGAATTCTTGTGTTCCTTCGCGCTTGTGATATTCATGCAGTCGACCGTCTGGACAAAATCATGTTGGAGAATGGTCCCACGCCGGATTATTACTATGAACGAATGAGGAATAAGGTTAAGTTCATCGTCATGGATTGTCAAGATAGCTTTGACAGTTGTTTCTGTGTCAGCATGGGCACCAATAAAACCGAGAATTACGCCGCTTCTGTGCGTTACGAGGAGGGTTATTATCTCAGCCATGTGTTAGAAGATATTGACGGTTTATTCTCTCTGAATGGTGAGCCAGTTGAGGTGACCCCCCAATTTGTTGAGGCAAATAAGAAGACGGTAACCATACCACAGAGCCTAAACCTAGCGTCTGTCGCAGAAAACTCAATCTGGGAAGAGTATGGTTCACGTTGTATTGCTTGTGGCCGATGTAATGTCGTTTGTCCGAGCTGTAGTTGTTTTACCATGCAAGATATTTTCTATGAGGATAATCCCAAATGCGGAGAGCGGCGGCGGGTTTGGGCCAGTTGTCATATCGATGGATTTACTGATATGGCAGGTGGGAATAGCCTTCGAAGAAATAATGGAGAGCGCATGCGCTTTAAGACCCTGCACAAGTTCTACGATTTTAAAAAGAGATTTGGGGTTCATATGTGCGTAGGGTGTGGACGGTGCGATACTGCTTGCCCGGAATATATCTCATTTTCTCAGTGTGTCAATCGATTGGGCGAAGAAGAGGTGGCAAATCGTGGCTAATAACAATTACTTGCCCTTTAGGGCAAAGATCATAGAGAAGATCAAGCAGACTGAGATTGACTGGACGTATCGTTTAGAGTGCCAGACAAAACCCGTCTTCGGTCAGTTTATGGAAGTGTCTATTCCTGGAGTCGGAGAGTGTCCCATCTCAATCAGTGATTTTGGAGATGGTTACCTAGAGATGACGATCCGTAAAGTTGGTAAAGTCACAGAGGGCATTGACCGCCTGGAGAAAGATGATTATCTCTACTTACGCGGACCTTATGGTCACGGATTTCCTGTTGAAGATTTTCAGAACAAGCATTTGATTATTGCAGCTGGTGGTACAGGACTAGCTCCCGTTAAAAGTGTCATTAATTATTTCTATGCAAACCAAGGTCTTTTAAATGAGTTTGATATCCTAAGTGGCTTTAAAACTCCGAGTGACATTTTATTTAGGAGTGAGCTGGATCAATGGGCGCAAGTATTTCGAGTTGAAGTAACGGTTGATAAAGCAAATGATGTTAAAGCGGACGTTGCTGTCAATCCAACTGCTAAAACAGATTCATGGCCAAGTAAGATTGGTTTGATCACGAAGCTGGTTCCTGATTTACAGATACCCTCACTGGAAGATACTAGAGTGATCATTGTTGGGCCACCGATCATGATGAAATACACCGTTCAAGAATTCTTGCGTAGGGGTATTGCAAAAGAAAATATTTGGGTTTCCTTCGAACGCAAGATGTCCTGTGGCCTGGGCAAATGCGGCCATTGTAAGATTGATGAAACCTATGTTTGTCTGGAAGGGCCCGTCTTTAACTATATTAAGGCCCAAAATCTGTTGGATTAGGAAGTGAGGTCATCATGTTGACGATTAATACTAAGAAAGTGATGAAAAATGGCTGGCGTATCGCGAAAGACAGAAACCGCACTTGCCTACGCATTCGGGTACCCGGTGGATACTTACCGGTAAAATTACTCCCCCTGATTCAGACGATCTCCGAACGCTTTGGCAATGGCGCAGTGCATATAACCACTCGGCAAGGCTTTGAAATACCTGGTATCTCTTTTGAACACATGGCTGAAATCAACACCATGCTCTCTCCGATCCTTGAAGAACTAGAGGTTAAGATTGGTGTGGAAATTGAGGATACCACTCAGGGCTATCCTTCAGCAGGGACACGTAATGTTATGGCCTGTATCGGGAACAAGGCCTGTTCTAATGCAGTGTTTAATACGACGGCTTTAGCTCAGGATATTGAGAAGATTATCTTTCCTAATAACCCGCATGTCAAAATAGCCGTGACTGGTTGCCCAAATGACTGCATTAAAGCTCATACGCAAGATATAGGAATTATCGGCCAGGTAGAGCCTATTTATGATGCTCCGCGTTGCATGGGTTGCCAAGCTTGTGTGAAAAATTGCCACAAGGTTTCTACAGGAGCGCTCTCTTTCGTGAATAACAAGGTGAAACGAGATGCAACACGTTGTATCGGCTGCGGAGAATGTGTTTTGAAATGCCCCACAGCTGCCTGGACCCGCGGAGGGCAATATTTCCGGGTTGTGGTTATGGGCAGGACCGGGAAGAAGAATCCTCGCTTAGCCGCAGGCTTTTTGGAATGGGCAGAACGTGAAGTGGTCTTGAAACTATGTGAAAATCTTTATACCTATATTGACCAGCATATCGATCGCTCGCTTCCAAAGGAACATGTTGGCTATATTGTCGACCGCACGGGCTACAACGTTTTTAAAGAAGAAGTGCTGAAAGATGTAACCATTAGCCCTAACACCAAAGTTTCTAAATTTCTAGACTTTGCTGGGTATACGTATGATAAAAATGTGATCTATTCGTGATTCTAATACCTCAGGCACGATCCATAACCCGAGTCCGGCAGCCATGAAGCCAAATCCACCTAGAAGCGCTAGATGGGCATGCCTCACAGTCCATTGTGAGAAATGAAGATAACCAATAGCCCAGACGTTACAAAACCGAATAGCACTCCATTGACGTGAGCCGGTCTGAGAACCCCAAACGTGAGCCAAGAGGATTGTACCCGGAATTAGTTTTCCTACTATACAGACTTGACGATTATTCAATTATTTAGGCTAAAGGCTTCCAACGTTTATAAACGCTGGAAGCCTTTAGCCTATCCTTCAAATGTAATAAAGACGATGCTTTTACACCACAACAGCTCACTGATTATATCGCTTAATATGAGTTGTTATTTTATTTATCTCTCGATTAACTTGCCATCAGTCATGACAATGATCCTCTGACAATGACTCAGCATACGCTCATCATGCGTGACTAATATGACTGCCTTATTATGTTGCTTTGCTTGCTTGGCCAATAGATCCATCAATTCATAACCGCGTTTAGTATCTAGACTAGCCGTTGGCTCATCCGCTAAAATGATTTCAGGGTCATTCATAAATGCTCTAGCCACTGCTATTCGTTGTCTCTCACCACCAGAAAGAGAATTTGGATAATGATTTAGCCTAGCTCCTAATCCAAAATCTTTTAATAAGCCTATTGCTTTTTCTCTATCCTCTATACTTATTTTCCCCTTCATATCCTTGACTAAAATTAACTGATCGACTGCATTTAGATAGGGGATCAAGTTAGACGTTTGTAAAATAAAACCAATTTCATTTAATCTAACCTTGGTTAATTCTTTTTCTGGCAAAGTAGAAATGTCCTTCCCATTAATAAGCACCTTGCCTTTAGTGGGTTTAATTAATGCTCCAGCAAGACTTAAGAAGGTGCTTTTACCTGAACCTGAAGGGCCAATGATTCCAATGAATTCACCTTGCTCAATTTCCAAGGAAGCACCATCTAAGGCAACGATGGCGCTACTCTCATCATCGCCATAGATTTTACTAACATCATCAAATACAATCTTTTTCATTATGCTATCCTCCCCATTGCCTGCAACGGATCAATCTTCGTTATATGCAATAAAGATAATAAAGAGCTCAAAAATGCGATGACAATCATGGCAACACTATATCCAATCACTAAATTTACATTTAACTTAAAGGGCATAGTACCTGGAGGAATCATGGCTGCTATCGCATAGGATAAGCCGACGGCTAATACGACTCCACTGATGGTAATAATCATCACTTGTGTCATGACCGATTTCATAAGATATCTATTACTGGCTCCCATGGCCTTTAACATCCCGAATTGATTCGTCTTTTGTAAGGTAAGTACATAGAAAAATACTGCTAAGACTAAACCAGCAATCACCATAGCAAACCATGCCATCCCCTTAATGGATACATCCATTTGTGTATATCCAGGGATTTCAGAAATGACTGCTTTGGTCGATAAAACATTGACGCCACCTAGAGCGCTGCTAATCGTTGGTTCTAATCCTTCTCCACCTTTAATCACAGCAACACTTATAGGATCCATCAAGCCCGTTTTTTTATCATTCTCTGCAAAACGGATCCCTTGCCAAGTTTGGTTATGTACAAACACGACCGGTTGATATAAGTAGGCATAGCCTTCCGTGATTCCTTCAATTTTCAAGGGCTGATCATATCCTTCAACTGTGAAGGAGTCTCCTAGCTTATATCCATCTGCCTTCAATCGGCTATCAACGACCACACCATGAATAGAAATATCTGCTAACGCTTTCCCTTCGATAATGGGCGGTGTGATAAATCCTTTTTCATCAATCGAAAATAATGACGTGTCTAATTTTTCCTGTTTACTATTGAATATAGTAGCGGGTGTGTAACTTAAATAACTAGCCTCTTCGACCCCTTTAATACCTTTTAGATCGTCAATAATATTTTTTTCTAATAATGACTTACTGAAAACATTTTCCGACTTGGTACTAAAGACATAATAATCAGCGGGTGTGTTTTTAAAGACTGAGGCAGTTTCCTGAGTTAATCCATCGGCCATGCCTACTAAAAAAAATACTAACCATGCAATCAGGGTGACTACCGCCAGAATTAATGCATAGCGCAGCTTCGATCCCTTAAGTTCTCTGAGTCCTAAAAACATTATCATTTCTCCTTTGATCATTTTCTAAATTGGCATTTGTGCAATATGTGAGCATTTGTTATGGCCATTGTTTCATATGCCAATTGTACACTTTAACCCATCAAACAGAAAGTGCCCAGAGATATAATGAAGCCACTGAACCATAGGGTGAATATCTTTTTCTATAGCGCTCAAACTTGTCCTTTGGAAGTTCTTTTAGGCCATATAAATTCATCATACCTCGACAGATTGCTAGATCCTTAAAGCTCAAGACATTTGGCCGATTGAAAGAAAATATCAAGAGCATTTCAGCCGTCCAAGCACCCACTCCATGCAGCGAGGACAACTGAGTAATAATTTCATCATCCTTCAGAGTGTGAAGATTCTCGAAATCAACAATGCCTAATATTGCTGCATCGGCGACCCCCTTGATGTAACTGGCTTTTCGCTCTGACATTCCGCAGGCTTTAATTTCAGACAGACACACCTGGTCAATACTTTTAGGATCAATACTACCTGGATTGACTCCCGCCTCTGTGTTACTACTTTCTGGTATTTCATCTCCAAGCAGCATACAAAGTCGTTTCCACACCGTTTCAGCAGCTTTTTTGGAGATCTGTTGGCTCACTACGCTTGAAAGCAAAGCAGTAAACGGATCAGGCGTAATTTCACGCTGGATGATGCCAATTCTATCAATGGCTGCACCTAACTTTTTATCCTTGCGTTTTAAGTAGTCTATTTCTTTTTGTCCATATTTAAAAATCGACATGGGGGTTACTCCTACCTTCTTTTCGTTTTTGTCCCACCTCATAATCAATACCTGTAATTATATCATAACAATCAAGATGGCTGTACTTGTGACAACAGCTTAATTCTTACAGGTGATCTTGAAATCATACTATGATTTAGATACCCAAGCATCAAATCTGCAAATATGGAGATCCTATGTTTGAACAGAAATACAATTCAACCCATAGAAAGGAGCTTGAGCCGATGAGCAATAAGAAAACTGATAAATCAAGAACTCATGCAGCTAACGTCGATGACGGCGTCCCAAATTCTGATCATGATATGAAAAAGGTTCCAACAAGTTCTACAAATAATCCTAAGCACCGGGTTTGAACCTTGGACCTTTATAAAATCAGAAAGTATACCTGAAGAGTTTATACTCACAGTCACCACCCCTTCGCGGTCTAGGAAATTTAAGAATATTTTGATTGAATAGGAGAGATTACATTGACTAAAAAGGATAATCCATCGGAATATAAGGCAAACCTTAAAGAGAATATCGACCACACTGTAGCTAATTTGCATGAAGCAGAGGATTACCTGTATGAGCAATCAAGTGAGATTACATCTGATAAGAAGCAAATTATTGAGGCTAAAAATGCTCGACGTGAAGAGAGTATCAAAGATTCTATAGCGGCGAAGAAAGACCAATCTCATCAGTAAAAGCTTCGTTCAGGTTATTAAGTCTTAATTTCTTTTCGCATAGCATCTTGCGATTTAGGTCATCCTAGAAAGGCAGACATGATTGAATAGGAGGGATTACATTGGCTAAACCGGATAATCGTGGAGATAATGAGGCACACCTACAAGAACATATCGACCACACTTTTAAAAATTTGCGGGAGTCAGAGGACTACCTGGACGCGCATGCAGGTGAGATTTCATCTGATGATAAACAAGCTATTGAAGCAAAAAATGATCGTCGCAAAGAAAGTATTGACGGTTTCATATCGGAAAAGATAGACGAATCTCAACAATAAAAGCATTATTCTATCTACGATACGAACAAAGGCAGCCTCTTCCACTTTAGGAATAGGCTGCCTTTTTCTGTCCGCCGGTTCATTTAAGTTGCTGATTATTCTGGAAAAAATCTTGCCAAGGATCCTTGCCGCCGATCCTCCGGAGTGCGTCCACCATATTAACCCCGTCAGGAGCTACTGTGTCGAGTTCAGCCCACGCGAGGGGCATGGACACCGCCGCTCCTTTCCTCGCTCTCAGAGAATAGGGAGCAATACTCGTAGCACCCCTGCCGTTGCGAATCCAGTCGATGAAGATCTTGTTGGTACGCTTGGCCTTTCTCACATTGCTGGTGTAGCGTTCTGGCCACTTCTGCTCCATCACTTCGGCAACACGCTTGGCGAAATTGTTAAACCCAACCCAGTTAACGGTAGGGTTTAAAGGGACGACCACATGATACCCTTTGCCGCCGCTGGTCTTTAGGTACGAGTTCAGAGAAAGTTCAGCAAGAATATTTTGCACATCCCGCACACCCTGGCGCACCCTGCTCAGCTCCATTCCTTCATCCGGATCCAGATCAAATACCATCAGATCGGGCTTCTCCAACTCGTCGACACGGCTTCCCCAAGTATGAAATTCTAGAGTGCCCATTTGTGCTTCGGAGATTAACCCCGAGGTGTTCTCTATATAGAAGTAATCTTCCAGTTCTCCGTGGCTGGTGGAGATAGGCATGGTTACAATGCCTTTGCTGCCCGGACCGGGATGCTTCTTATAAAAGCAGGTCTCGGAGATGCCCTTAGGACAGCGCACAAGGCTGAGAATCCTGTGGCTCACATAGGGTAGCATGCGCTCTGCCACCTGCGCGTAATATCGGATCACCTCCACTTTGGTGATTTCAGGATTGGCAAAGATCACCTTGTCCGGATGGCTGATCTTAATTCCTTCTATGATGATCCCGTTGCGGTTTGCCTCCATGACTCTCTCTGGTTCTTGAGCGGCTAATTGAGGCAGTATTTCCTCCTCAGCGTTTTCCTTTTTGATAGCCTTGGGATTTTTATCTGTGCGCAGACCTTTAAAGCTGGCTTGCCTTAACAAATTATCTGCGGTCCATTCGGCAAATTTTATTTCCGCCACTAGTTCAGGTTCAAGCCAGGTGATCTTTTCCTTGGCCCTAGGCTTGGGCGCAAGTTGGAAAGGGCCTTCCGTTCTCTTCATGCCCGCAAATTTTCCCTCTAGCTCTTTCATGTCGGCTGCGCTCAGGCCAGTACCGGCACGTCCGGCATAGACTAATTCCCCGCCTGCATAGACGCCCAGGAGCAGGGAACTTACCCCGCTCGTTTTTTTCTCAGTGAGCGTATATCCACCAATCACAAATTCCTGCCTTTTATCGCATTTAAGTTTGATCCAGTCGCCGTTTCTTGCGCCGCTGTAGACGGAATCCGCTTTTTTGCCGACAATCCCTTCCATGCCTGCCTCACAGGCCGCGCGAAAGCTTTCCTTGCCATTTCGGCTCACATGCGAGCTATAGTGGAGAATTTCGGGGGCGGCTTTCAGCAACGCTTCAAGCGTCACCTTTCTGTCTATCAGGCGATGTCCTCGAAGGTCTGCTCCATCCAGCGCCAGCAGATCAAAGACGATATAAGTCAGGTTTTTGGTTCGGGGATTTTTCAGATAGTTCTGCAGTGCCTGAAAATCCGTCTTGCCCGCTGCATCTGTGATGGCCATTTCTCCGTCGAGGATCATCGCCCGACCGCTCGCCCATTCGACGAGGGAAGACGCGACATCTTGGAACCGTTTTGTATAATCATGGCCGTTCCTGGTGATAAGCCGGACGCTGTTGTCTTCTATATAAGCCAGGATCCTGTAGCCGTCGTATTTCATCTCATAAAGCCAATCCTCACCCTGAGGAGGCGTATGGACTAATTGGGCCAGCTGCACGCCGGTACTGCTAAAGGGGTTGCTCGTGATCTTTTCGTCTTCCCCTTTTTCAATTTCCAGCATGGACCGTCCGGTTCTGATGCTGGTGGTAAATTCAGACATCCAGTCGTCAGTTTTGGCGTACTCATCTTTTTCTTTCAGTAACAGCCAGTTATCCTGCTTCTCACCAGCTTTCCCTTTCAATCGAACCAGAGCCCACTTTCCCTTAAGTCTTCTTCCATACAGTACAAACTTCAGGATACCTGCACGGAGTCCTTCTTCCACATCCCCCTTGGGTTCCCATTGCCCTTCATCCCAGAGCATGACCACACCGCCACCATATTGTCCTTTGGGAATCGTCCCCTCAAAGTGTCTGTATTCCAAAGGATGCTCCTCCACCCGTACGGCGAGCCTCTTATCCCGTGTATTATAGGAAGGGCCCTTGGGCACTGCCCAACTCAATAGAGCTCCGTCCCATTCCAGACGGAAATCGTAGTGATCTCCACGTGCCAGATGGTGCTGGACCACATACCTCAGACCCTCTTGGGCAATTTCTGTGATCCCTTCCGGTTCCAAGGTTGTGTCAAAATCCCTTTTTTGGTTGTACTCTTTGAGTTGTTCCGTCATAATCACGCCGGTTCCTTCCCTTTTTCCCCATCTCAACACTACTTTAAGCTATTGTTTCCAATCCTACATGACATGATTCTACCCTTCCTCCTTGGCTTCTTCAGGTGGGCGTTTGTTGCCGGAAATAGCAATTACTTGAATGTGAAAAGGAGCTGCCTGAAAGTGGGACATTTCGGGATGATTTCAACATATGTTCCCTTCTTTTTCAAAAAAAACATAAGACTTGCATAAGGACAAAAAACCCCTACATAAGTATAAACGATGAAGTTAACGAGGAGTGATAAAACATGGCGATTCAAATGGGAACGCATATTATTCATACCGTTCAACCTGGGGATACTGTTTACCGTCTTGCAGTGAGATACGAAAGTGACGCAGTTAGAATCACTCAAGCAAATGGACTTTATCCACCATATACGGACCTTAATGTCATATACCCAGGTCAGGTTCTGATTATCCCGCGACAGTTTATTGATCCAACGGAAACACTTTATGTCATCCGACCTGGTGACAGTCTCACTAATTTGTCCCAACGATTCTCAACAAATTGGGAACTTCTAGCTGGAATTAATCGCACAATACAAAACCCTAGTTTTCTTTTTCCTAATCAGCAAATACAAATCCCTGCTTTTACTTATGACGTGGCGTTGAATGATACTTTGTATTCTATATCTCAACAAACAGGGGTATCCGTCAAGAAAATATTGTTAGCTAACACGTCTCGCCCTAGTGTATCCGCAGATCTGATCTATGAAAATATCAAATTAATCATTCCGACTCCATCCTCAAGAAATATTGCAGTTCTTCAACCTTTACCTTCAATGATTGTTCCTAATAAATCTATCCTTGAAGGGTTTGCGAGATCATTTGAAGCAAATGTATTGTACCGACTCATTGATCAAAATGCGGTAGAAGTCATTAACGAATCATTTACTACGGCATTATACGCAGCGCCCAACTTCGGTCGGTTCACAGAGAGTCTGTCCTTTAATACCGTTCCAACAGCTTCTGAAGGTAAACTGCAAGTTTACACACGAAGTGCGAGGGATGGGTCTATCCAAGATTTAGTGCAGATCAAAGTGTTCTTTCAGTAGATATATATACCGCTTATATTTGATAGTTCATAGTAGATCACCTTGTCCGGGCTTTTTATTCTTCTTATTATAGGATGCACATTTCAGAACCCGCAAGAATCAGAAATTCTTGCGGGTTTTCATTGGCCTTTTTTATATTGGTAGCATCCTACGCAAATGTATGTTGCATTATATTGCCAGTAAACAATTAGTAGCAATTTCCATCTTCATTACGTATTCTATTTCAAGGTCATCCATTGAAGTTAGCTACAGCTAACCCGATTCGAAATATTATAAGGAGATGAAACAAATTACATTTCTTTGCCACCAGCCTCAGTCCATAGACGATTTCTCCCAACTGCCTGAATTCATGAAATCAATAAAGGCTTGTTGCCAAGACGGATTGCTTTTCATGAACTCCACCAGAATTTTAATGGCATCCATCGTTGCAGTTGAAAGGTAATGTTCCATGGCCTCAGCCTCGGCAGCAAAGTTACATTTGCTACATATTAGTGCAAGAAACTCCTGTAGCAATTGGTTCCTCTTGACTAAGTAGTCCCCAAATTTTTTTCCTTTATCGGTAAGCTTGATCTCACCATATCGTTCGTAATTTATGTAATTCTCGTCTCTCAATTTGTAGAGGGCTTTGGTGACTGATGGCAAAGCAACTTTAAGTCTATTGCTGATATCCGTTACCCGAACGGTATCAAGAGATAACGAAAACCGATATATCTCCTCTAAATAATCTTCTAAACTGGGTGTTAGCATGTGCGACACATCCTTTGCTTCACCTTGGGTACCCTATGCCCTTTGTGCGCTCCTACCTATAAGTATGCTGGTTTAGTTATATCAGTATATTCTTTCAACATTAACTGCCTTGAAAGTTAGCCACGGCTAAACTAGCGCTTTAAAACGTGAGTTACTTGAACAACTAAAAGGGGGTACCTAATATGAAGAACACAGAACAAATCGATCCGTTAGCAGACTTATCTCCAGGTTCTGCCTGTGAGATCGTATCCTTGGAAATGAGCGGACTACTGCGTCGGCGTATTCTTGATTTGGGAATCGTCCCTGGAACGTTGATACGATGTATTCGACGGGGTCCATCCGGTGACCCGACCGCTTATCTAGTGAGGGAAACACTCATTGCCTTGAGAAGTGAAGACGCCGCTCAAATATCGGTTAGAAAGTTATTGAATGGAGAGGAATGTGTATGAATCTATCTATGGAGCAAAAGCGAGTGTTATGGCAAGATCGTTTTGGAATTTCCTTAGCCGATGGCCAAATTGGCGTTGCTTTGGCCGGAAATCCAAACGTTGGAAAGAGTACAATTTTTAATGCTCTGACTGGACTACATCAGCATACGGGTAATTGGCCTGGTAAGACGGTGGATAACGCGCAAGGGGGTTTCCAATATCAGCAGAAATCGTTCGTACTTGTCGACTTACCGGGCACTTATTCATTATTAGCCCATACTGTGGAGGAACAAATTGCGAGGGACTTTCTGTGCTTCGCCTGCCCAGATGTGACGGTGATCGTTCTTGATGCGACTTGCCTAGAGAGAAATCTCAACTTGGCTCTACAAGTCTTTGAAATAACGCCAAAAGTCGTTGTCTGCCTCAATCTCATGGATGAGGCTCAGAAGAAACGTTTAATGATCGACGTGCCTTCTTTAGAGCGCCGATTGGGTGTGCCAGTCGTGGCGACTGCCGCTCGCCAAGGCGTGGGACTTACAGAACTTCAAGAAAAAATACTTCAAGTTGCGTCTGGGACCTTGCAAACAAACCCCCATCAAGTCGTCTACTCCTCGGAAGTGGAAAAGGCGGTGAAACACTTGCTGCCCATGGTGGGATCTCTCGCCAACAACGCGTTGTCTCCCCGCTGGCTTGCCTTACGGCTGTTGGACGGAGATAGCAGTTTGCTAGATAGTCTAAGCAATTATCTTGGTGTCGACCAAGACTGGGAGGGAGCTCAATGCGCGCAGTCACGTTAACAAGAAGTCTAAGCGAAGTTTGGTGTGAAGCTGAAGCAGTTCGGAAATCTTATCCCAATTCGTTTAGCGATCAGATCGTTGCAGATATCTATGGTAATGCAGAACAGATCACGAAGCAGGTTCTTTCTAATAAAGGGAGCAATCGAAGTAGCATCGATCAAAAGATCGATAATCTGGTCACGTCCAAGTGGTTAGGCTATCCCCTCATGTTACTCTTATTGGTCTGCGTCTTTTGGATTACGATAGAAGGGGCAAATATTCCTTCAGGGTACCTCTCCACCTGGCTCTTTGCCTTTCAAGACCAGCTGACTCTCTGGTTCCAATGGATCGGAGCGCCGGCTTGGCTACATGGAGTTCTTGTCTTAGGGGTATACCGCACGGCGGCTTGGGTGGTCGCAGTAATGTTGCCCCCTATGGCTATCTTCTTCCCCCTGTTCACACTCTTAGAAGATTCAGGGTATCTGCCTCGCATTGCCTTTAACCTTGATCATATTTTTAAGAAAGCCAAAGCTTGTGGCAAACAGAGCCTGACAATGTGTATGGGGTTCGGGTGTAATGCAGCAGGAGTCACTGCTTGCCGAATTATTGACTCACCACGCGAACGCTTAATCGCGATATTGACCAACAACTTTGTCCCTTGCAATGGCAGATTCCCAACATTAATAGCTATTACCTCCATTTTTATTGGCAGTGCTATTGCATCTTATTCAGGCTTAATCAACGCGGTGGTCATTTCCGGAATGATCTTGCTGGGTGTAGGGGTTACTTTGTTAGTATCTTGGCTCCTGTCTACGACAATTTTGAAAGGTGAACCCTCGTCCCTTATCTTGGAATTACCGTCTTATCGTCGGCCAAAGTTTGGAGCAGTGATCTATCGATCCATGATCGATCGCACCCTATTTGTTTTAAGACGTTCCCTCATAGTAGCCGCTCCGGCAGGTGCTGTGATCTGGATTCTAGCGAACCTCTATATTGGGGAACAAAGCATTCTTTTCACAATGGCTCATGCTCTAAATCCGTTAGGGAAGTTAATTGGCCTAGATGGGATTATCCTGATGGCTTTTATTCTAGGGCTACCAGCAAACGAGATCGTCTTACCGATTCTCATCATGAGTTATCTCTCGACAGGCGCTCTTCAGGATTTTGGGAGTTTAGATGAACTTAGAAATATTTTGGTGCTTAACGGATGGACTTGGCTAACAGCGATCAACGTTATGTTGTTTTCCTTACTTCATTGGCCTTGTGCTACCACTTTACTCACGACCTATAAGGAAACGGGCAGTAAGAAATGGACCTTTGTATCCTTTCTAATTCCAACAGTGATCGCCTTTACCGCTTGCTTTATTCTTACCCAAGTGGTGCACCTCTTAGGCTTACTATAGCTAGCCGTACTTAATTGGCTTGTTCACTGACTTTGTAGCCATCTTCTAAAATTAGCCTGCAGTTCGACACCATAAAAAGAGACCAGCTAATTAAAGTCAAGAATTTGATTGGTTAATGGTTAGATTTTGGTTTCGGAAAAAAGGTCATAACAAACAGGCCATTGAAAAATCCGAACAATGACTAATTAACTGATGGATTAAACCCTTAAGCTGCTACAG
>DASRMG010000150.1:0-5285 GCA_035648035.1 Desulfosporosinus sp.
CTGTAGCAGCTTAAGGGTTTAATCCATCAGTTAATTAGTCATTGTTCGGATTTTTCAATGGCCTGTTTGTTATGACCTTTTTTCCGAAACCAAAATCTAACCATTAACCAATCAAATTCTTGACTTTAATTAGCTGGTCTCATTAAATTGATTGGCTGTTTGCTAAAGGGCCAAAGCCGCCCCCAAAGTACAACACCAACATATAACAATTAAGACACAAAACTAATAATAGATTACCGAGGATAATGCTTATCATCGTAAGTTACTTAAAATATGTTTCAAACCCATTATTTACAATATATGAACCGTTTGGAATTTGAATTGCCACTAAACACATATTTAAACAATCAACACATGAACCCGTTGCGTTTATTAAGCAGAGTAGAATAGTGTAACCGTTTAACAAGCCTAAACTATTAAGAATAAAGGGTAATATCACTGATAATATAATGAATGGCATAATAGAAATTATTAAGAATCTACCTTTTTTAATCTTTTCAGAGGTAAAAACAAATCCAAATAATCCATTAATACCCCAATATGTTTTGTCTGACCTTAATCCATTTGGTATAAAACAAGCATGAATCAATTCATGGACTGCCATAAATATGAAAATGATAAGAACATATATGAGTGAAGTTATGTTTACTTCAAAAGAAAGGCTAGGGACTTGTTCACTGTACAGAAGTTCTTTCACCGGAGGATATAAGAAAAATGCAATAACCATAGAAATGGCCCCATTTATGAACATAAAAGGTGTTGAAAGTAAAATTGATATGCCTAAATTGGATGGTTCTTTCAGTTTTGCCCATCCCTGTGATATTAGTTCGTTGCCCAACTCTTTATCCGCAGGGGGTATTTTATTTATATATCTCATTAATCAGACTCCTATCGTAAGTTATACAAGCTTTTAACTAAATTGGGTCTGTCTTGCAACCCTCTCCTTATTCCTTTAACTCATACTGCTTTTTCAAACTCAATATCCTATAGACACTTTCATCAATACGCTGCTCCGTTATTGCCCCATCTTGATACGCAAGTTTTAAGGCGTTAAGCACCAGCACAGAATTTTGAGCCCCTTGGGCAACAAGGACGATATCACAGCCAGCCTTTACAGCCTTGATTGCTGCGTCAGACATAGTATAGTTTTGAGTGATTGCAGACATGGTTAGATCATCGGTTATGATGACCCCCTTTGAAACCAAGCTGCTTTCTTAAAATACCCGTCACAACCTTATAAGATAGTGACGAAGGCAACTCCTCTACGTTACTGAGCTTAATGTGCGCGACCATCATCATCTCAACATGATTATTAATGGCTTCGACAAATGGTTTAAATTCGAAGTCGTTCAATTGCTTGATCGATTTAGTGACAACAGGTAATCCTAGATGAGAGTCAATTTTCGTATCACCATGCCCTGGGAAATGCTTTGCCGTTGGAATTATATGCTCGCTGCGCAAACCTTTTAACACCTGAACACCAATTTTGGAGACTCTATCCGGTGTTGTGCCAAAAGCCCTATCCGCAATAACCTTATTTTCGGGGTTTGAGGCGATATCCAACACCGGTGCGAAATCGAGATTAAAGCCTAACTTCTGAAGCGCTTTAGCAATCTTAACGCCGGAGTTAAAGGCATATGTCGGATTGTTTCTATTTCCAATGCTCAAGGCGCTTTCAAACGTACCCGCCTCACTAGGAAGTCTGGATACTCTCCCCCCCTCTTGATCCACCGAAATGAAGAGGGGGATTTTATTTTGCATGTTGCTTTCTTTCAGTGCCTGAGTATCCATGATCGTTTGTGAAACACTACTAATATTCTTAGTAAATAAGATAACCCCGCCAAGTTGATTTTGACCAATAATGGGTTTAATGTCATTAATATTGTCGTAACCGCCAATAATCATTTGGCCTAATTTCTCATCAATATTCATAGTACCCATCATCTTTTTGATGTCACCGTCTTTTTCAGGCGGTGCCTCAGTTGAAATGTTTGTTTGTACAATTTCTATATCCGTTGCCGGTCGATTATCTTTAGCGCGGTATCTATGATTGATCATAAACAAAGCCACTAGCATCAAGGCAACAACTATAATGACACCCGTTATTAAGACTGGTTTCCTACGCTTCATAATTGTTTTGGCCATAAGAATAGTCCCTTCTCACTACAAGATTCTATAAGATCTTGTTTTTGTCTAATGCGTTGATCATCCCATTTGCCGTTATTTTAATCTACGTTTCAGATTTACATTTAATACCTACGGGGGGAGAAGGACGGTGAACGTTTTCATTCGCAAAACCCAAATGGCCCCCTGAGCTATGGCCTGACACCGGAAATGTATCAATCCACCAACATCTCCTTGATAGTACATTTCGCCTTGCTTATTGTCGCGATATCCATAACTCCAATTTTCTCGCAAAGCCTAGCTTTGTCAACCGTCCGAATGTGGTCTAATACAATCCACCCATCCACATCACCCATGGTAAGCTTAACACGAGTAGGATATCCGTCCCTACCCCTACTAGTAACTGGAGCGATGATAACAGTACGAAGATGCTCATTCATTTCTAAAGGAGAAATAACCACACAAGGCCTTGTCTTATTAATTGCTGCTCCTTTTGTCGGATTCAGATCAACCCAATATAAAGAATACTGCTCAATGGTTAGGTTCATCCCACACCTCCATCATGTCATTGTCAATTTCTTCAGAGATCAATAACACATCGTCGTTATTTGTGTGCATAAGTTCCAATGCTTCAGCCCAGCCTTGGCGAGGCGTCCTTACCGGTTTTATGATGATACAATTGTCTTCTACGACCATTTCCACTTTTGAATCTATACCACATTGCTTTAAAACTGCATGAGGAATCCTAATTCCTTTGGAATTACCAATTTTAACAATGTCCATTTCCATTGCAATCCCCCCTTATCGTAATTACTTTGTAATTACATGTTAACATTTATATGAATCTTATACAAGACACTTATCCTCACAGCGCACAACCTTCGCAACGAGTAGAACGACAATAGCATTGCGCAGATGGTACAAGCACGATAAATAAGACAGGGCGCACCTTCACAGTACGCCCTGTCGGGTTTATGAAGTTAATTGCTGCTATGGGTCATTACGTCATGCTCACAGAGCAGAACTTAGCGCTTACAAAAGGGAACTTCTTTGAATGAGCAGCGTATCAAACTTGACTTAAGAGCGCTTTCATCCGGCGGGGGTCCCTTCTCGCCATCACGGCGCCTTACCATCCTTGGTGGCGCTCTAATCAGAAACATCGTGTTTCAAGTCTTGGCTACAGGGACACTCGTCCATCCATGGACAGCGCTCTCGTTCTGTTTCCCGTTCCAAGTCTGGGGCTTGTGTCACACTAGCGCGACGTCTTTACGAAAGCAGACTAGCAAACTTCGTGTAAGCGACTCCAGATAGTGAACAGTCTAACCGTCCCTCCAAACCCGGAACTCTGCGCTTACAAAAGTGAATCTTCTTTGATTGAGCAGCGTACCAAACTTGACTCAAGAGCGCTTTCATACGGCGGGGCAGTGTACAAGGACGTACACTGCCGGCAGTCAGACAGGGACGTCTGATTTGCCGGGCACCCCGACCTCCCCAAAGCAAGCTCTTTAGTCTTAGTTTGGTCTGCGAGAGCAAGCAAGTACACGTTGTAACGCAAGTTCCTTAGTTTACTCTGTGTCGCAAGAGGGAGAGCGTTGTAACGAACGTTCGTTACAGTAGCCCAGCAGCCTTCGTAGCCAACTCACTTCGTTCCCCTCGAACCAATCGAACCTGACCATAAAAAGGTTGACCATTTAACCTAGCAGCTACATAAGCCAACCCGTTACTCTCCTTATCCAGATACGGATGATCAATTTGATCGGGATCCCCGCAAAGCACAATCTTCGTGCCCTCACCTGCTCTTGTAATAATCGTCTTTACTTCAAGGGCAGAAAGATTCTGGGCCTCATCAATAATCATAAATTGGTTCGGAATACTTCGGCCGCGAATATAGGTCAGCACTTCAATTTCAAGTTGCCGTTTCTTGATTAGAAGATCAATGGCACTGTCAATAATTGCTTCCCGATCTCGATCCTTGTCTTTCTCCTTGCGTGGACGAAGTAAAAATTCGAGATTATCATAAATCGGTTGCATATAAGGACGAACCTTTTGATCCTTCTCTCCAGGAAGAAAGCCAATATCCTTGCCAAAAGGCACCACCGGCCGAGCACAAAGCATCCTAATATATAGTTCCTCATGAACAGTTTGTTCCAAGCCACTCGCCAAAGCAAGGAGCGTCTTTCCAGTCCCTGCAGGGCCCATTAAATTAACCAATTTAATCTCTGGATTATTGAGCATTTCCAAAGCCCAGGCCTGTTCCATGTTCTTAGCTCTAATATCCCAAGAAGCATGACTTGGCCCCATATTAACGCCTAATCTTGTGCCATTTGGAGAGGAAACTAAGGGAAGCACTGAGTCATCACTCAAAACTGCTTTTACGCAACGATTCGGTAGCAGGGGCACCTGCAAGGGGATATATTTATTCTTATAAAACCCGACGACCTCATCATCCTCAAGGGACCTCACGATAATCTCGTCCATAAGCGGGGGCAAAGCAACTTTGTCATTTGAATAATCCTCCGTTGAGATTCCCAAAGCATCCGCTTTAACCCGCATAGCAAGATCTTTCGTAATCAAAACTACGGGACGACTTTCTTCCTGGGCTAAGCTTAAGGAGACCGCTAAAATGCGATTGTCCACCAATGACGGATCCGAGTTAAGCGGCAAAATTTCGAGGGAGCAATGATTTAATTCAATCCGCAGCTTTCCTCCGTTAGGCAACACAACACCCTGAGAAAGTTGACCATCATTTCTCAAACCATCAAGATGACGGATGGCTTCGCGGGCAGCTCGACCAACATTTTCCATGAGCCGTTTCTTACTTTCTATTTCCTCTAATACAACATAAGGAATCACTACCTCATTCTCTTGGAATTGAAACATCGCGTCAGGGTCATGCAGTATTACACTAGAATCTAGCACATACACTTTTTGCAAATTTTAACGCCCCTTTTCTGTCGCTCTTTCAATCAATATATTCCACATGTTACCAACTTTCCCCTGCAAAGTAACATTTTTTAAACAACCTCCTTGTAAGATAGAGCTAGGGTTGATGGTTCAAACCCAACTCGAACGTTCTTTGATAACTCACACCATATTGTTCAGATTAATTAGTTGACACGTTAGACCTCTATCGCTAAACATCGTGTTATGATCATTGTTGT
>DASRMG010000151.1:0-20885 GCA_035648035.1 Desulfosporosinus sp.
GAAAAGTACCCATGGGATGGGTGGATCGGATCAATTATTTAAGACCATTCTTGAAAAGTCTCTATTTTCTAGCCCGGCAGCGTGTATAAAGAGTATTGAAGAACGTATTAAAAAGCTGAGGAAAGACCCTTCCAATGACGAACTACACGATATACAACAGTTGGAGAATCTAGAACACGATTTACAACGTATTGTTCGAGGTGATTTTTCTCGTTATAGAAGGCTTATTGAACTTTTACGTGACCCGGTATATGCGTGGAACCCAAAAAATACCAAGGACCGTGTAGTGGTTTTCACGGAGCGCATAGAAAGTATGCGATTCTTGTTACAACATTTGGCTGAGGATTTGCACATACCTGCAAATGCAGTGCAGGAACTATATGGCGGTATGAGCGATGTTGAACAACAGCGGATTGTTGAGGACTTTGGTCGAGACGAATCCACTATAAGAATTCTTGTAGCATCCGATGTAGCCTCCGAAGGGATAAATCTTCATTACCTATGCCACCGCTTGATTCACTTTGATATTCCCTGGTCGCTTATGGTATTCCAGCAGAGAAATGGGCGCATAGACCGCTATGGTCAAAGTGAGATCCCCGATATTCGATACTTAATGACCGTGAGCAGTAATGAAAAGATCCATGGAGATATGCGCATACTTGAAATTCTAATCTTCAAAGAAGAACAAGCAGTAAAGAATATTGGTGACCCAGCAGCCTTGATGAAGGTATACGATATAGCAGAGGAGGAAGCCAAAACTGCACAGGCGATACAATCAGGAATGGATGCTGAAGTTTTTGACAAACAGTATAGTGTGGAGGACGCGGAGTTTGATCCTCTAGCCCTGCTTTTGGCTGGTATGGAAGCACCGAGAAAACAAAGCACTATTACAGAAACGGTGGATGACCAAACTATTTTTTCTGATCTTGATTATATAGGGACAGCTCTTCGATGGTTTACCCAAAAGGAGCGTACACGAGTGGAATCGCTACAAAGTGTACCTGGACTGGAGATCGAACTGACGCACGACCTTCTAAGGCGCATGGAAAAAAGGATTCCCCGGGAGGCGATGCCTAATAATAACTTCTTGCGTGTCAGTACGGATAAAGAATTCTGCATGAAAGAGATGCAACGTAGTTTACAGGTTTCCATGTCTGATCAAGCATGGCCCAAAACGCAATATTTGTGGCCCTTGCATCCGTTATTTGAATGGGCTAATGATAAGGCGGGCACATTATATGGGCGTCAAGAAGCTCCAGTCCTAGGTCTGACGTCCGGAATTAGGTCAAAAGAGACCATATTTATTGTATCGGGCTTGATACCAAACCGTAAGGGCAACCCCATGGTGCATGAATGGTTTGGTCTGCGTTTTAACGAGGGCCAGTTTAGTGACGTGATGGACATGCGTGAAGTTCTGACACTTAGTGAAATTGACAAGCAGCAACTACCCAATACCAACCGCTTGACCGAAAACGATTGTCAGGTTTTGGCGGCACTGTTGCCAACTGTGGTTAAGGAAGCCAATAAGTTGATGAGAATTTATTGGCAGGTCTTTAAGAAGAGAACCGACCCTAAACTTAATGAGGAATTGGACAAGTTGAGTGGGCTCCAAAAAGAACACTATGAGCAGATCTCCCTTTTTGAGACTGAGCGTAAGCGTAGCCGGGAATCAAGGCGGGTTGACGACATATTTGATCGCTTTGTCCAATGGGTAAAAGACACGCTGGAATTGGACAAGAGCGCATTTATTCAGGTTATCGCAGTCTTGACAGGAGTGAGCAAATGAGTATGGATCTAACGGGTATTCGTAATATAAATGAATACTACACTAATCATTATCTGGCTAGCATCTTTGCAGAAAACGTCAAGGAAACGCTTTCCGGCTGGCGTGAAAAATCCCAAGAGACGGGCGAGAGTACACCATGGGCTCGCTTGCGCGAAGTGGGGCGACGCTATTACGTGCTCAAAGATCGATACGCCCGTGAGCGAAGCCCAATCGGGCGAGGGCAGATCATGATGGAAATGGCCGTCCTGTTGTTGGAGGGATTGAGTTATCAATTGGCCGATTCCACTCTAAAGATACACGTGCGCGAAAGCGTAACGATCCCAATCCTGATGGAAGTAAAAAAAGCCAACGGAGCGCCTCTTTTATGGGCAATGCTCAGTAGTGAACTCAATGAAGAGCAGAATTTATTGCAGGGCGGTTTGCTGAATACCAGTTGGAGAAAAGAAACGGATGAATGGCTCGGCGAACCAATAGAAGATTTGGGGAAAGCAGAAGAGAATATTGCTGACATGGATTGCGAAACCATGTTGACCAAGATTCTTTTTGCACAGGATGAACCGCCACGCTGGGTGATACTAATAGGTATGGATCAGGTGGCATTAATCGACCGCACCAAATGGAATGAAAAGCGCCTGCTGGAGTTCGACCTTGACGAAATCTTTGGCCGACACGAGGAAACCACCTTGCAGGCAATGGCGGTGCTATTGCACAAGGATACCGTATGCCCTTCTGATGGCGTTAGCTTGTTGGACACATTGAGCGATAATTCTCATAAACATGCCTCTGGCGTATCTGAAGACTTGAAATATGCACTCAGAGAGTGCATTGAGTTACTTGGCAATGAAGCGGTATTTGATATGAAGGAACGCCAGCATGTCGGAGTCTATGATAAGGACTTAGCGGATCAACTTACCCGAGAGTGTCTGCGATTTATGTACCGAATATTATTTTTGCTGTTCATCGAGGCACGACCGGAGCTGGACTATGCACCTATGAATTCGGCTGAATATTTGAAGGGATACAGCCTGGAAAGCCTGCGTGATATAAGCGATGGCATGCGCGAGGATTCCGACGAAGTCAACAATGGTACTTATTTGTACCAGACGTTGAATAAACTCTTCGACCTTATTCATAATGGTTATCCAAATATTGATGTTGAGCAGACACCTGGACAGTTTAGACTTGAAGATGGTCCGCAGCAGGGTACATTTACTATCCAACCGTTGAAAGCCCATATTTTTGATCTTGAGCGTACACCTTTGTTAAATAAGGTGCGCTTACGCAATATAACTTTGCTTAAAATAATTGATCTTATGTCTATTTCAAGGCCTCGAGGGGGAAGGCAGCGACGAGGTCGCATTTCTTATTCTGCGCTGGGTATCAACCAGTTGGGAGCGGTGTACGAAGCTTTGCTTAGTTATCGCGGCTTTTTTGCTGAAGATAAGCTATATGAGGTCAAGCGTGCCGGAACCGACCCCAGCGAGCTTGAAGTGGGTTATTTCGTCAACGAAGCACAGCTTTCAGAATATGACGAAGATGAGCGCGTGCGTGAATCCGAAGGTAGTTTAAAAACCTATGAAAAGGGTACCTTCATCTACCGTCTTGCTGGGCGAGAACGGCAGAAATCCGCTTCCTACTATACGCCAGAACCGTTAACTAATTGTCTGGTTAAATATGCTTTGAAGGAGCTATTAAATGATAAGACCGCCGATGAAATTCTTGATTTAACTATTTGCGAGCCAGCCATGGGTAGTGCGGCTTTCTTGAACGAGGCCGTCAGCCAGCTGGCTGAGGCCTATTTACAATTAAAGCAAAAAGAAACCGGTGAAAGTATAGCCCATGATCGTTACGCCGAGGAGCGGCAAAAGGTTAAGATGTATATTGCTGACCACAACGTATACGGTATCGACCTGAACCCAGTGGCGGTGGAACTCGCCGAGGTGTCGCTGTGGCTAAATACAATTTATGCCGGCTCCTATGTACCTTGGTTTGGTACGCAACTCAAGTGCGGCAACTCCCTTATCGGTGCGCGCAGGCAAGTTTATTCCTTAGATCAGATAACAGCTGCCAAAGCACCGAAAATCTGGTATGCTAATGCACCGGAACGGCTAATGCCTGGGAAGATGCGTAATGAAAATAATCAGGTCTATCACTTCCTATTAGGTGACCCTGGTATGGCTGATTATACAGACAAGGTAATTAAGGAACTAGCGGGTGAACAGCTAAAGCAGATCAAGGACTGGCGGAAAGACTTTGTTAGCTCATTAAACAGCGATGAAACCAAGACCCTACTTCGCCTGTCACAGGTGATCGATGATCTGTGGATACGTCATACTGACATGCGTAGACAGATAAACGAGATGACGACAGACGATCTGCCAGTATTCGGCAGGGTAGACAATAGTAAGCATACTCCTAGCACTACAAGGGAAAAGGATGATATCTATCAACGCCTGTATCTAACGGAGGGCATGCAAAACGCCGGGCCTTATGCAAGGCTTAAATTTGCCATGGACTATTGGTGTACGCTTTGGTTTTGGCCGATTGAGAAGGCCGAATTGTTACCTACACGACAGGAATATCTGCTAGATATGTCTCTGATTCTGGAAGGTGGCATTATGAGTGTACATGCCAGCCCGAAAAGCGACTTATTTGAGGATGATGCGGTGCAACTTGCGCTAAATATGTTTAAAAACATACCTGAGGTCAATCTCAATATGTTGTGTGATAATTTCCCCCGCCTGCAAATGGTGAGAGGAATTGCTAAGCGCTACAAATTTCTGCACTGGGAGCTGGAATTTTCCGATATCTTCGTTGACCGAGGTGGGTTTGACTTGGTGGTTGGGAATCCACCGTGGGTTAAAGTCACCTGGCACGAATACGGTGTATTATCTGACTTTGAACCGAAAGTAGAAATTAAGAAACTGACTGCACCAGAGGCTTTAAAATTGAGAGGAACGCTGTTTCAAAAACCTGAAGTCAAGTCCTTGTATGTTAATCAATATGAAGAAGTGGCAGCGTCTCAGAGATACTATTGTGCCATTCAGAATTATCCAGATCTGGTAGGTGTACAAACAGATTTGTATAAGTGCTTTTTACCTCAGGCTTGGATGATAGCAAATTGTGAAGCTGTATCGGCATTCATACATCCAGAAGGAGTGTATGACGAAGCTAGTTGTGGAATTTTACGTGCAGCAATATATCCAAGATTAAAATATCATTTTCAATTTCAAAACGAAACACTTTTGTTTCCAATTGCTCATAGCAAAGTGTATTCACTGAATGTCTATTCAAACAAAATCTCAAATAGTTTTTATACTATGTCTAATCTGTTTTACGTATCTACAATTGATGAATCATTTGGTGAAGGAGATTTTGGTGAACTTCCCGGGTTCAAAGATGAAAATGGCAAATGGAATGCTAAAGGTCATTCGGACCGAAAAGTGCATATCAGATTGCCAGAACTCGAATTATTTTCAACAATATTTGAAGATGGCGAGGTTGCCGGGCTAAATTCCCGAATGCCCATTATACATGGAAATCAATTTTTGAATGTATATAAATCCTTTGCTTCTCATAAAAGAAAAATTGGTACGCTTGAAGATATTTATCCTACAGAAATGTGGCATGAAAGTAATGCGCAAAACGATGGAACAATAATAAGAGAAACGAGGTTTCCACAGGAAAATTTTGAAGCAATACTTTCTGGACCTAATATTGGAATAGCAAATCCTTTTTTCCAAAGCCCAAGAAATAACTGCCAAAGTAAAGGCGACAACGATGTAATTGATCTAGTCTCTATAAGTCAGGTTAAAAATTATTTACCTCGTACAAACTATGTGCCAAATGTTAATAAAGAAGAGTATCTAAAAAGAGCACCAAAAACAGATTGGGGCATCAAGTATATTGATAACTATCGCTTAGTAGTTCGAAAAATGCTGAGTAAAAGTAGTGAACTAAAACTTAAGTCGGCAATCATACCTCCTGGAGTTGGTCATATAAACGGTCTTTTGGGGTTTGCGTTTAGGGACACGAGGATGATGGTATATTCAGCAGGACTATTTGCATCGCTTCCTTATGTTTTTCTGATAAATGCTACTGGCAAAACAAATATATATCGGAATCTGGCAAATATCTTACCTCTTCCAGTAGCTAAACAAGAAAATGCAATTACATTGAGAGCGTTACTACTGAACTGCCTTTCTGAAGATTATGATGAACTGTGGAGAAAAATGTGGGTGGATACTTTTGTCGCTGATGAATGGACTAAAAAAGATTGTAGGCTAAGCAGTTCTAAATTCACTAAGGCAAGCCCTATTTTCTCTATTCATACTCCTTTAAGAACTGATTATGAACGAAGGCAAGCCCTCGTTGAAATTGATGTCCTTACAGCAATGGCATTGGGAATGAAATTTAACGATTTAATTACCATATACCGCATACAATACCCTTATTTTCAGGAGACGGAAAAAAACACTTGGTATGATCAGAACGGACGGGTAGTTTTTACTGTAAATAAAAGTCTTTCTGGTGTTGGTCTAACACGTCCTGATTGGGAGCAAATCAAAGATTTAAAGTCCGGTATTGTTATGCGCATTATTATGAATGATACTATGCCTGGTGGGCCAGTAGAACGCACCATTGAATATATGGCCCCCTTCGACCGCTGTAACCGCGAGAAGGATTATGAAACTGCCTGGCGACATTTCGAGCAACGATTCGGTAAACGTGGAGAGGGGGAAGAGGTATGATTCCTTCAGTATTGGCCACACAACTTAAGCAAGGACTTAAGGATTATATTGGTACTACCTTCCCCATCTCCTCCCCTGGTTTTCAAGGCTCCATTCAGAGGTTTTTAGATACACCAGAGATGGTGTTCCGCGCGCCTTATGTCTCCTTAAAATTGCCATTCAGGGTATCTGTAGAAGGGAAGGATCGATTCCCAACCATCCATCAGTCCTTGATGCCCTATGTGCATCAGCAGCAGTCTTTTGAGCGTTTGTCTGGCGAGGATAGTGTTTCTACGCTGGTGGCCACTGGCACCGGTTCGGGTAAGACTGAGTGTTTCCTGTACCCAATTCTTGATTACTGCTGGAGACATAGGGGAGAGCCAGGCATCAAAGCTCTCATCATCTATCCAATGAATGCATTGGCTACAGATCAGGCTCACCGCATCGCTAAACTCATCCACGAAAACCCTGATCTGCGCGGCAATATAACCGCTGGGATGTATGTGGGTGGACATGAGGCTGAAGCAAGCAAAGTGATGGGGATGGACAGTATCATTACTGACAGGGATATGCTGCGTCAGTCACCTCCAGATATTCTTTTAACTAACTATAAAATGTTAGATTATCTGCTCATTCGTCCGCAGGATGCGCTGCTATGGCAGAATAATCGGCCGGAAAGCTTAAAATATATCGTGGTGGATGAATTGCACACCTTCGACGGCGCCCAAGGAACTGATCTTGCTTGCTTATTACGACGCTTGAAATCCCGCCTTTATACACCCAAAGGGTATGTATGTTGCGTGGGTACCTCGGCAACTATGGGTGCGGGAGATAATGCAGGTGTATTGCTGGGTTACGCATCAAAGGTATTCGGAGAGCTCTTCGAGACCAATGCCATAGTTACCGAAGACCGTCTGACCGCTCAGGAGTTCTTGCAGGGCAGTCATACGGAGTACATACAATTCCCTGACCAGGATCAGGTCGATCGTTTGCTTCAACTAATCAATGACGGCGAAGAAAGGGAATATCTATGCACAGCTTATGTAAGTTGGTTGGGGGAAGACATTTCGATTGATGAACTTGATAGCAATGAAGGCCGCATTGAGCTAGCCAATAAGCTTTCCCAACATGCTTTTTTTCGTGACCTGCTGATAAGCATTGAAGAGGGCAATGCTCAGTATGAATTCATGGTGGAACAATTGGGTAGTCGTTATCCTACACTGTTAAAAAACGGCGGAGATTATGTAGCTGCCGTACTGGATGGCTTGTTGGCCCTGGTATCTCATGCCCGTTCCGAAGGTCCAGATGCCAAACATCCTACCCGTCCTTTCTTGCAGGTACAGGTGCAGGTATGGATGCGGGAGTTACGTCGCATGTTGGCCAAGGTGGAGCGCGAGGAAGTGACACTGGCACTGGCTGATGATCTCAACGATGAGCAGAAAAAGCAATACCTTCCTGTTATCAACTGCCGAGATTGTGGCGTTACCGGTTGGGTATCGTTACTTAATGAAAATACGACGCTGACACTACCTGACCTGCGAGCTTTCTATAATGCATTTTTTCGTCAGGATAAAAAGGTAGCTATGTTGTTTCCTTGCCGTGAAAAGGAGAGCAATCCTAATCTGCATACTGGTGTTATGCTTTGTACTAAGTGTCTGCATGTCAATATAGGCCACAATGTCACACAATGTCGTGCCTGCGGTAATGCCGACCTCATTCGAGCCTGGCATCCCATACTGGATAGCGAGAAAAATTCTGGTTATAGTTGCCCCTTTTGCGCAAGCAGTGGCGGGCTTTCGTTGATTGGTTCTCGAAGCGCCACATTAATCAGCGCTGGAATATCCCAGATCTATGCCTCGCAGTTTAACGACGATAAGAAGCTGTTGACCTTTTCAGATAATGTACAGGACGCCTCACACCGGGCAGGTTTTTTTAATGCACGAACCTGGCGGTTTAACTTGCGTAGTGCCATGCAAAAGTTCATGCAGGATGGTGGTAATGGCCTTCCACTGGGAGAATTTGCAGCGGAATTCGTTAATTACTGGCGACATCGTATGACACCAGAAGAGTTTATGGCTGCCTTCATTGCCCCCAACCTTACTTGGCGCAAGGCTTATGAGGAAATGTTAAAAAATGGTATTCTGGCCGAGGATACCTATGCTCGCAGTTTATTAATAGATATTCGCAATCGCCTGGAGTTTGAAGTTTTTTTAGAGTATGGCATGTATGCTCGTATTGGTCGATCCCTAGAGAAATGTGGTGCGTCTGTCATAGCGCTGGATAGCTTTTTGTTCCCTAAAGTAGTTGACCGTGCCCATATACGTATTATCAATGAGATTGGTGAACTGCGTGATATCAAAAAGAAAGCCATTGCATGTATAACAGCGGGGCTATTGCTCAGGCTTAAAAACAATGGTGGGTTTTATAGAAAGGTATATGAACACTTCATCAAAGAAAACGGAGATCCCTTTTTGCTTACCAATAAGAATATCCGCTGGATGCCAGGAATGAACCGTGGGCGAAATGTCCCACGCTTTTTGGCTAGGGATCACATGAAAGGTAAAGGGCGCGATCCGTTTGATGTTCCTGATAGCCGTTCATGGTATGGTCGTTGGACAAAAATAGTCCTAGACTTGCCCTTGCTACGGGAGGATATCTCTACCGAAGTCATTAGTATCTTAATTACTGAACTTCTCAACGCTGGTCTTCTTACTCAGAGTCAAACCGGGCGCGGAGTTCCAGTATGGAGCATTTCACCCGATGCTTATTTTGTTACTGATGCAGTGGCACAATTAGTATGTGACCGATGTGGAAATACGTTAAGCATAGCACAAGTAGATATCGATAATTTAGTAGATGCTCCTTGTCAGCGCTATGACTGCAATGGGCATTATCTACCAAGTGCCGAAAAAGGATTGAACTTTTACGGAAAGCTCTATTCGATGGGCGATCTGGTACGCATCAATGCCGAAGAGCATACCGGCTTGTTAGACCGGGAACAGCGGGAACACATAGAAAATCAGTTCAAGCACGTAAAGGCTGAGCATAAGCCATGGGATCCAAATCTTCTGTCTTGTACACCAACGTTGGAAATGGGCATTGATATCGGTGACTTATCGACAGTTGTGCTATGCAACATTCCACCCACTCAATCCCAGTATCTTCAACGCATTGGTCGAGCCGGAAGGCAGGATGGAAATGCCATGACTGTCGCCATTGTGAATGCACGCCCCCACGACCTATATTTCTATGAGGATCCTTCAGAAATGTTAAACGGACAGATTCAACCGCCTGATGTATTTCTTAACGCTTCGGCAGTGCTAGAACGACAATTTGTGGCTTACTGCTTCGATTGCTGGATAAAGGGAGGTATTGTGCCTGGGGCAATCCCCCGTACGCTGGGTCAGAGCCTCTCAGCCCTTAAAACCAAACCGATTGATCGGTTTCCCTTTAATTTCTTGCATTATATTCGCAACAATCTTTCTTGGCTCAATCGCAGCTTCGTTGTGCTTTTTGACGATCAACTAACGAAAGATTCCAAGGAACAATTACAAATATTCTCCAATGGCCGCGGAGTTTTTAACAGCCCTCTCGATTGCCGTATTGTGGATGCCTTTGAAGGCATCTCAAAGCATCGAGAGGCTCTACGTAAGGATATTGTCCGCCTAGGAAAAAGAATCCGCGAATTGGAACGTAAACCAAAGGATGCATCCTTTGAAAAAGAGATGATGGGGTTACGTCAAGAACGCGGGGCTTTGTCGGGCGTGGTTTCAAGCATAGATAATAAAGATATATTTAACTTTTTCTCTGATGAAGGCTTGTTGCCAAACTATGCTTTTCCCGAGGCGGGCATCATTCTCAAAGCAATCATCTACCGCAAATTAAGCAATGAGGACGAGAAAGGAACCGAAGAGAAGAACGCTGGTCAGTATGAGCATTATATCTATGAATACAATCGACCATCTTCTTCTGCAATCAGGGAATTTGCACCGCAAAATGCGTTTTATGCTGGTGGTAGAAAGATATCCATTGATCAGGTAGATTTAAAAACTGCCAACGTTGAACCCTGGCGATTGTGTCCGTCTTGTTCTCATGCGCAGATCGAGGTGGCAGGCAAAGATGTGGCGTCTTGCCCACGCTGTGGTCGTTCTGCCTGGGCAGATCAAGGACAAGTAAGACAAATGCTCAAAGTGAAAATGGTCTACTCAAACATTGAATATTCCAAGAGCAAAAGCGGTGACGAAAGTGATGATAGAGATGTTGTGTTCTATTGCAACAAAATGTTTGTAGATATTGATGATAGCAAGGATATTGTCAGTGCCTACAAAATTGATGATGACGCATTTCCCTTTGGATTTGAATTCGTTCGCAAAGCCACGATGCGAGAGATTAATTTTGGTGAGATAGATACCATTGGCACAAAGGTCACAGTGGCCGGTCAAGAGGATGTTCGCAAGGGTTTCCGTATTTGTAGTACCTGCGGTAAAGTACAGAAGAATGACCCAAATGCACCACCACAACACACCTATGTATGTTCTGCTAAAGACAAAAATAAGGATAGTAACTTTGAAGAGTACCTGTATTTGTATCGTGAGTTTACGTCTGAAGCTATACGTATATTGATACCGGCAACTACCTTTGATACTTCATCTACTAGGTTGGAGACTTTCATTGCGTCAATTATGCTAGGCTTAAAAGGTTATTTCGGCAGTGTTGATCACTTAAGAGTATGTATTTCTCAGGAGCCTGTGGCGGATGCAGATTACCAGAAGAATTACCTAGTGTTGTACGATTCAGTCCCAGGTGGGACAGGATATCTGAAGCAGCTTATGACCTCTGAAAAGCCCATGATGGAGATATTCGAAAAGGCGTTAGAGTCTATCCAAGCATGCTCGTGTGGATCCAATCCTGAGCGTGAACGAGACGGATGTTACAAGTGCTTATTTGCTTATAAGCAGAGTCAAAAAATTGGTGAGATTTCGCGTAGAGTTGCCATAGAAATGCTCACTAGTATTTTGAAAGGCAAGGATTCTTTAGTTAAGATAGCATCTATAAATACCATTCCGGTCAATTCGCTGTTTGATAGTGAGTTGGAAAGGCATTTTCTTGAAGCACTTGCGCAGAGCAGTAGTGTAAAATGTCCTGTAGAAATACGTAAACAACTGGTCAACATGAAGGAAGGATATTATCTTCGTATTGGTGATATGAGTTGGGAGATTGAGCCCCAAGTGGAATTAGGACCAAACGAGGGCATAGTTGTCATGTCTAAACCCGACTTTGTCTTCTGGCCTTCCCGAGGGGTTGAAGGGGTCAAGCCAGTTGCCATATTTACTGATGGATTTGCTTATCACAAAGATATTGCTGGGATAGATACTCTCAAACGTATGGGAATTGCCAGAAACGGAAAGTTCCGTATTTGGTCACTAAGCTGGAAGGATGTTCACCAGGTTTTTCAAACACAGGGGGATTACTTTAGAAAAACGCTTTCGACGGAAGGTATGCCCTATGGTTCTGCTTATGCTCCAACCGTAAGAGCCTATGGTGTTGATGATTTCAACCCGGGAGCCATGAATAGTTTTAGTTTGCTGTTGGAATACCTGGCTAATGGAAAATCGGAAGAACGCTTTCTAAAGCAAGCATTTGCCTATAGCATCTGTCTGTGTGATCCAACAAAGTCAAATAACCATGAGGCACACAAAGAATGGACGGATTCAGTACAACCGCTGGCTCAGGAACTCAGAATGGATATTACTCACTATGATGAAACTGGTTTTTTTGGCAAATGGCAACCCCGAGGGGATGCTTGTAATATTACGTTCTACTCTGCGCTGACCTTAGAAGATTTGAAAGCAAAAAAGCTTGATAGTGCGTTTGTGCTGGTAGCTTTAGAAGATCGACAAGATGTTCGATCTTCTGCCTATGAGAGCGACTGGAATGGATTTTTCTATGCTTATAATCTCCTTCAATCGATACCTGGCAGTGCGTTTATCACCCATGCCGGTATAGAAGGAGGTGGTTATGCGGCTCTAGAGACATTAACAGATTGTACTTTCGAAAGCACCGAGCAGACAGATTGGGCAGAAACACTTACGTTGCTTTTTGATGAGGCGATACGCATCCTGGCACAAACTATGGCCGACATGGAAATACCAGCTCCCTCTGTTGTCGGATTTGAATTAAGCGATGAAGACGCGGGAGTACTAGGAGAGGCCGAATTGGTTTGGAAATCACTAAAAATTGCAATATTATCCAATGACCAAGCAAGATTTCTCGAGGTATTTAAGGACGATGGTTGGCAAGTGGCTCTATGTACTGACGTAGATGCAGTGTATGCAATGTTTAATGGCCAAGGAGGAAATGAATAATGGTTAACTGTATGGTGGCAATTTCTTCGGACTTTTTAACTGCATTTGCAGCTATACCACGACAGAAACAAGGTAAGGTCATCGATTTTATGACAAAGTTCAGGCAAAATCCCAGTTCTGCCAGTATTAATTACGAAAAAATCCACAATGCTTTTGATTCAAATATGCATTCTGTGCGTATAGACGATTCTTACCGTGGTATTGTCCTAAAACCAGAGATAGGAAATGTATATTTGCTCCTCTGGGTGGATAATCACGACGAAGCTTACGCGTGGGCGAAAAAGAAACGCTGTATTGTAAATCCTACGACGGGAAGCTTGCAGGTCTTTGATGTAATGGATGCTCCCGAAGAGCCTACAAAATTTCTAGTTGAAGCTGATGACGAAGTTCCAACTAGACAGTTTCTGTTTGCGCATATAGAGGCTGGCGATCTCATGAGAATAGGCGTTCCATTTGAAATAATTAATAGTGTAAAGAGTATTAGAAGTGTATCCGAGTTGAATGATAAGGTCAATCTTCTGCCCCTCGAAGCCTATGAAGCATTGCTGTTTATCGCAGATGGGTTTGAAGTGGAGGAGATTATACGTGAATTATTTGGTACAGAGATAACAAGAGAAGAGACGATCGACGTCAACAATTTTGCTGTGGCTTTAAATAAACCAGTATCAAAGCAGAAATTCCAAGTGATAGAAGGAGAGAAGGAGCTAAGCGAAATGCTGGCAGCTCCATTGGAAAAATGGCGTGTCTTTCTTCATCCATCACAGCGCCGTATTGTCGAAAAAAATTATAACGGTGCTGCTCGAGTGTTGGGCGGAGCAGGAACGGGAAAAACAATCGTAGCGATGCATCGCGCTAAATGGCTGGCAAAAAATGTCTACCATAATTCAAAGCACAAGATATTGTTCACTACATTCACATCTAATCTGGCAAGTGATATCCGTGAAAACTTAAAAAAGATATGTGACATCGAAGTATTACGACAAATTGAGGTCACTAATTTAGATGCATGGGTGAGCAACTTTCTCCGTTCCCAGGGATACGAATACAGAATAATCTATGGAGCTGAACTGGATAATCTATGGGATCAGGCATTTACCATTGCTCCGGGAGAGCTGGGTCTAGGTAAAGAATTCTATAAAGATGAGTGGAATAAGGTCATAAAACCTCAGGAAATTGATAGCCTAGAGGCCTATGTAAAAGCGTCTCGTTTGGGTAGAGGCGTGCGAATGGATCGAAAAGCTCGCATAGCGGTTTGGGACATTTTTAAAGAGATGAAACAGCTGATGAATGAGAAGCACCTTCGTGATACTGAAACCGCTATGTCGGAGGCCAGATATTTGTTTATTCAGCTGAAGAGTAAGTTACCCTATGACGCAGTAATCGTTGATGAAGCGCAAGATTTCAGTGTGCAGGCATTAAAACTAATAAGAGCTATTTCAGGAGAAGCACATAATAACGATCTCTTCATTACGGGAGATGCACACCAGAGAATATATCGCAACAAAGTTACACTCAAGCAATGTGGCATTAATGTTCGAGGTCGCAGTAGCATACTCAAAATAAACTATAGAACAACTGAAGAAACCCGGCTGTGGGCAACGAGACTACTCAATGGTATTCTCATCGACGATCTAGATGATGGTATTGAGGAAGGGAAAGGGTACAAATCCTTGATGCACGGGCCAAAGCCTGAGGTTTGCCATTTTGAATCATTTATTGAAGAAACAAATTACATCATTGATTGTGTTCACGAACTGGAAACAAATGGAGTAGACGTTAAAGATATCTGCATCGCCGCAAGGACCAACAAACAATTAGAATTGTATACTGCTCAGCTTTCACAAGCCGGCATTCGTGTGTATGAGGTTAAACGAAGCAAAGCTGAGGATCGCAACATGGTAGGTGTTCGCGTTGCTACTATGCATCGAGTGAAAGGGTTGGAGTTTAACTATGTATTTATTGTGGGTGTAAATGACGGACAAGTTCCATTAGCCGCTGCGATTCAGTCGGCAGGGGATAAGGTAGGGCAGACAGAAATGCTTACCTCGGAACGTTCTTTGATGTATGTTGCTGTAACCAGAGCAAAGAAAGCTGCGGTTGTTACTTGTCATGGGAAAAGGTCTGTTTTTGTTTCTTGAAATTTAAATTGTAAATTTAAATTTTGAGATTGACTTAGCTTCCTTTTTCAATAAACTTGTTTTGTCTTTATGGAAACTCGTAGGTTATTAGATCCACATAACTAGTTAATATAAAAGTAGTATTGTGCAATTTTGTGTTTTAATTGGAGATGTTGTTTAAGATTTTTTTATATTATTATTGCTAAATTTAAGTAATTTTGTAAAATTTGTGAAGGATTTCAGTTAACCATGCAGAATCTTATGATGAAAGAGAATTGTGGAGGTTAACAATGCAGTATAATTTACGCGGATCTAGCTGGCTAAAATGGGATATGCATGTCCATTCAAAATACTCAAAAGAGAGTAGAGCGCGTTTAGGGGTAAAGGACATTTTTGACAAGGCTATCGAGCATGGCATTTCTGTAATTTCAATTACAGATCATAGTAATGTTGATGCTTTAGATGAAATTTGGGACGTTTATGAACAGGAACTTATTAAAGACGGTGAGAAGTGTAAGTACAAGGATTTTATTGAATTTATCCCAGGGATTGAGCTTAAAAGTAATAGGGGGAACAAACCGATACATATGATTGTCATATTTCCTAAAAATATTGGCATGCGTGGTTACACAGAGAAGGCAGATACCGCCTTTCTTAAAAGAGAGTTCTTAGGTAAAATCAATTGTTCCGAATCAGATATTAAAGACGCTGGCAAAGGAGATTGCGAAAAGGGTCTGTTCGAGGTATCTGTAGACTTTATAAAGGCCTCTGAGCAAGCTAGAAAATTAGGTGGAATAATTATTATACATAATGGAACAAAGCAGAATGGCTTTGATAAAGGTATGACACATGCAACCGATGAAGCAAATGAAGAAGAGTTACTTAATTCATTAGGAACTGAAAAGACACTTCTAATGGAAGAATACGTAGATATTTGCGAGTTTCCCAATTGGAATCCAGCAAATCTGAAAAACATCGACTTTTACTTAACTAAATTTAAGAAACCATGTATAGTAAGTTCCGATTCCCACGACGAGTATAACGGACAGAAGTTCACATGGATAAAAGCTGAACCTACTACAGAGGGCTTAAGACAAGTTATATACGAACCTGAAAATCGCATACATATCGGTCAAACGATACCAAACGAGCCTCTTTATCAAATTTCCAAAGTAAATCTTGATTTTCCAGATGAGACTAAGATCGGGGAAGACAGTTTCTGTCTAAGGGGGAAAAATGAATTATATTTCAGTCCCTATTTGACCTGTTTCATGGGTGGTAGGGGGACTGGAAAAAGTTCAATCTTAAATCTCATTCACGAAAAATTGAAGGGGAATAATCTTTTCTTCGGTACAAATAGTTTATTTATACCCGAGAAAAGGGCTATTGCTGATTGTATTAAAGTGGATGATGATAATGACAAGAAGTATGTTGAGTTTCTTGGGCAAAATGAGATAGAACAGTTTGCAACTGATCACAATAGATTTACGGAAGCAATTTTCACTCGTTTACTGAAGCTCGATTCAGATGAAAGAATTAAAAATGCCTCCGAAAGCTTACAAAGGCATCTAGAAGATATAGAGCTTCAGATAGATAGGGTTATGCGGCAAGGAAATGCATCTGTAAACTTGGCCGATATAAAGAAAGAGTATAACACACAGAAAAATATAATTCAGTCTGTCTGTGATCCACAGTACACAGAATTGACAGAAGTGCTTCAAATCAGGGGTGCAGAATATCAAGACCTAAAATCATCTAAGAAGAGACTAGTCACTTTATCTCAAAAAATAGAAGTAATTTTAAAGCAACAAGAAGGCCCTATAGTAAATGAACATAATGCTTTTGATAAGTATTACAATGAAATACTTAGCTCGCTATCTAATAGTATTTCTGTATCTAAGGATCCACAAAATTTTATTAATGAGATTAATATTGAAGAATCCTTACAACACGACATTACTAAAGCCAGGATTCAGTTAAAGGATTTCCTAAATAAAAAGGGATTATCGGATGAGAATTTAAAAGATGTATCACAAGCAACTGAGAAAGTTACCGAATTGTCAGAGGAAATAAAGAGCAAGGAACAAGAATTACACCTCCTCATCTTGGAGACTAGGGAATTCAATACAAATGAAGAAACAAAAGTAACATACGAAAATGAAATAAAGCAGAAATTGACTGAACTTAACAAGAAGTTATGTGATGTTAGTAGTCAAGTTAAAAGAATAGAACTTAAATATCAGTTTAGTTTAGAAAAGGCAAAAAAAGTGTTAGCGGAAAAAGTTCTTAAAATGATTGAGGTAAGCCTGAACCAAAAAATTCGAATAGACAACCTGGGACGTTACCTTTTCCTTACAGAACCATTAGAAGTTGATAACCACGAAGTATTTTTAGATAAACTCCACCAAAACACTAACAAAACTGTGCAGGCTTTACTCGATTACTTTAGTAATGCCAACAACTTTCTCCAATACAAATTACTCATATGCCGTCTTTTCTTTGATGTAGACCAATTTAAATACATCCAAGTTTCTTACGATGGTAAGCCCCTCGAAAATACTTCCTTTGGGCAGCGGTGTACTGCAGCAATCGTGGTACTCCTTTTACTAGGTAACAATCCGATTATTATTGATGAGCCAGAAGCCCATCTTGATAGCTCTCTCATAGCCGAATATTTAGTAGAACTTATTAAGAAACAAAAACAGCACAGACAAATTATTTTTGCGACGCATAACGCCAATTTCATAGTAAATGGTGATTCAGAGCTTATACAGATTCTTTCTACGGATGATAATAACAAAACTCTTGTTACACCGTCTACGATTGAAAATCTAGAATATCGAGATAAACTACTTACGTTGGAGGGCGGGTCAGAGGCCTTTAAGAAACGTGAAAACAGATATAATTGTTAGCATCGTAACCGTTCAATAATATAGAGCATCTCGTTACCGATTTGTGTTGGTGTTTGCTGGCTTATTAACCCAAAAGCATCTAAACTATTGTAAGTATCAGTTGTATCTACATAAAGGTCAACCATAGTTTTTAATATTAAATATAATGACAAGTTCTGGCTATCCATAAAATTCGCTCCTTTCCAAATACAGATAATATAAAGTATGGTAAAGATTATTCGGCTGACATTTATATAATAACCAAGGTTGATATCTTTGAGTATTGTCGCTGGCTTTGGGGAGTTTGGTTCGCAAGACATGGAAATTACCCCATCCAGTTCATGCCATCCATGGCGAGATTCTTGCTTCGTGGGGAAGGCATAATAGGTGTTAAACCTTGCCACTTCCTAAAACCGCCAGTGGCAAGGTTTATATGGTCAGTAGTAATTGCACGTAAATATAAGAGAGTATAGATGTAGTCCAGAAGAATTTGGTTTGCTTAATTATGCATTAGAAGGAATAGGGAGGGCGAACTCTATGGCAGATACAACGAAAGAAAAGAAGCAAGTTAGAGAAGTGACCAATATCCTATCCAAACAATTCAATACACTCTTGATCGAAAAGAATGTCGTGGATAAGGGTGAAAAAATTCTAAAGTATCACGGCGTTTCTTTAGACGAAAAAATCGCCTTATTCGTATTAAATAATAAATTGGTAGATGGCAGAATAAAGGCTGGTCAAAATAGTTCTATATTCAAAAAATGCTACTTATTAACTTTATCAGACTGTGAAAAGAAGATACTTGTTTTTACTGACGCAGTTTTCCGCCAGAAGTTCGTTGAAGTTTACTCGGAATACTTAAATGGTATAGAGACCATGTTCTGCCCTGTATCGGAATAGACCTACTTTGTAAGACTTGCTCTAAATATGTTAATCTTTTTACTCATTATCAAACCATTGAGGACGAATAGCTCTAAGGACATTTAAAATCTTTTATTTTTACTGAATTCACCATATAACTGGAGACTTTAAACATTAAGTGCTGATGTTATGGACGATGAAAGATATCGTCATTCAGGCAGTTCATGGCAACCCACCCGCCGGGTGGGAGTCGTGATAAGCTGTGGCTTGGGATACCAATATGGTTATAAGCAGCATCTTATAGGTAAATAGTAGTAAGGGGAATGAAATGGAGAGTATTTTAGAAGATCTTTTTAGATCACACAGAACATTCTATGGAGATTATTTTAAGGACGAATTTGAACTTGATAAATTTATTTTAGGTAAACTTAATTATCAAGCAAGCCCGGTTCCCAGAAGAATGATAAACACGGTCCCAAGGCTTATTTCTTTGGCTAATGAAATGGATATTATTAAACCAGGCAGAAGAGATTTAAGTATATTTTTTATTATTACGTGTATCGAAGCTCTACACAGTTTACAGCTTATTAGAATGCAGAAACAAGAAATGGTCATTATCTTTTTTGAGAAATTTCTCTCCTTAGAGGATCAAAAAAAGATAATTGATAATGTGAAAATACTAAGTGTTAACAGAGAATATAAGTGGTTTGATTCTATTACCATGGAACAATTTGCTTTATTGCTTTGTGCAATACGAAACAATGTTGCTCATGAAGGAATTTATTGGTCCTTTACCTTTAAAGGCGAATCTGAAGATGCTTTTAAAGTTGTAAATTCGTTAAAGTCGAAGATTATCAAGAATCAACCATATAACGAAATTTCCTATGAAGTTGGACTTAGCTATTCAGAATTTCTTCTAATATGTATGAGAGGTTTTATAAACTACATAAATCATTATTTTAATAACTTGTAAAAGAATGTATGAAAAGTGAAATTGTTTTACGTCGGAACGTTGGAGCGATTCATGCGAATTTGTTGAAAAAATTAAATCTTAATTCAGTTACCAAATAGTAATAAATATAAATATTAACTAATATAATAAGTTAATATTTATATAAAGACCTGTATCCTTAGGTGCGTAAGGGTTACAGGTCTTTATTGGTAACTTATTGTAACTTGTAGTTGTTTTTAATAATAACTTTGTATATAATAATCTCATAAGTTAATATTTAAATTATAGGGGTGATAATTATGGAAATTACGAAAACAAGTAGAGGAATTACTAAAGCACAAGAAGTCGACCCAATCAAAAATATTAAAGATATATCTAAAATCAAACAATATCTTATTGGTAAGCCGAATAAAAGAGATTACATGCTTTTTGTGCTAGGAATAAATGTTGGTCTTAGAGCTGGAGACTTATTAAGTATTAAAATAAAGGATGTAATGCATAGTGGAAGAACCGCGGATACAGTTCGGATTAAAGAAGAGAAAACAGGAAAACTCCGCGAATTCACTCTTAACAAAAGTGCGAAAGATGTTATTAACTTATATCTGGTCAGTTTGCCAAGTTATAACGATGAGGACGCTTTATTCAGAAGTAATAAAGGCGGAGGATCGATTACGGTGGAGTATGCCCATAGTATAATCAAGAAAACTTTAAGGGAATTAAATATTAAAGGTAACTACGGTACTCACAGCCTTAGAAAGACTTTTGCATATCACACTTACATAAACAATATTAAAACAAATCCGGCTATAGTAGAAACCCTGCAGAAAATACTCAATCATTCTAGCAGTGCTGTTACACTTAGGTATATCGGTATTACTAAAGAAGTCATTAGCGATGTTTATCAAAGCCTAAATCTATAACAAAACCGCTTCTTTACCTGTCCTATAAATACAAGAAGGAATACGACGATTATTCCAACGAAAAGTGAAAGACCACATATCGATGTTACGTACTTTTGTGTCACAAATATACTTCGTAATTACTTCTTAAGTTTCGCACCCTCTAAATCGCTGCTTCTGTGATTTCCAGGTAGCCTAATGTGATTGTTGCCCTTTGATTATTAATGATTAACTAGCTTTTTCAAGGGTTTTTAGCTGATTAGTAAGAAAAGAATCCTCAAATA
>DASRMG010000152.1:0-15158 GCA_035648035.1 Desulfosporosinus sp.
GATGTTTCCTCTTTCTTTTATCCTTTTTTAATGATTGACATGTGAATCATTTATCCACATGTCAATCATTATCTACTAGCAACGACAAACTGGTCAAGAAAAAACGCTCACTTTAATGTCAATTAAAGTGAGCGCCCACACCTTGCCTGATAGCCTAGTAAAGAAAGTGGTGGGCGTTTTTCGTAACCGCACTAACAATAAAACAGACCGTTTGAAAACGGCCTGTTTTATTGTTAGTGCCCACCAGTTTTAAGTTCTAGGTAGAGGTCTTTTCCTATTCGTATTAAAATTTGTAAGGCAGGGGTTCGTCTTCCTCACTCAAAGAAAACGTCCCCTCGACGCGATCTAAGAGAGCCCTAATATTCTTTAAATATTTTGCTGAAAAGTCCTCTAAAGCCATACATACAATATCATCTGGTTCTAGACGATACCCCGTCTTATTTAACAAATTAACCTGCTTTGACAAAACGATTAGATCATCAAAGACATCATTGGGAAGATCAAGCTTAACGGTACGTTGAGAACGGGAAAAAATAACATGACGCTTTACCTTCATTAGTTAAACACTCCCTCAGACAATGCCAGTTTATATGATTTATTGTTAGTTTGCCCTTATTCTCGCTTTTGAATCGAGTTTGTCCTTTTAGCACATAGTAAACAATGGCATCGTCATAAAATGAGCATTTATCCATAACATAAATCTGTAGTGTGGCAGGAGGACAATGATGGCAGATTTCTATAAAAATTTTAGAGAGTTACAGTTGCATGAACAAGAAGGCATGGATTACCGGATCAACGTTAGTCATCATTGGCACGAAGTCTTGATCATTGCCCCACACGGTGGAAAAATCGAATCATATACCTCTCAAATTACGAAATGGATAGCAGCTGAAGATTTTGCTTGGTATTCTTTTGAGGGCTTACAATATCTAGAGAACCGAAAGCTCCATATTACTAGTCATAACTTTGATGAGCCCACGTTGCTGCAAGCGCTCCTGGAGGCTCAAACAGTGTTGACCATTCACGGGTTAAAGAATTCCATCGATGAATTCCTCATGATTGGTGGCTTAGATACAACTTTTGGGACCGATTTGCGAGTGGCTCTCCAGAACCAAGATTTTATTGTCAGAGACAGTGAGAAAGCCTATGGTGGTGTACGGGCTACGAATATATGTAACAGGGGACTTACCGGGCAAGGGGTTCAACTGGAGCTTACTTTTGCTCTGAGAAAAAAGCTCTTTGAAGATGCGGAACGTAGGCTTCGGTTTATTGAGACTGTTAGGGCAGTTATTAAGAGTTGAACGGTAAAAGCCTCAATGAACTAAATTATAGGTCTCCTTTTAATCCAATACTGTCAGCTGCTTTTTGCATACCTTTAATTGTTTCTATGATGATATAGTCAAGTTCCATCTCTAGCATTTTTGCACCCTGTACTATGACTTCACGGTTTACCCCTGCAGCAAAACTTTTCTGCTTCCATTTCTTTTTGACTGATTTTGGTTCAAGGTCAAGAATGCTCTTGCTTGGTCGTACGAGCACAGTCGCTGAGATTAAGCCAGTTAATTCATCAATGGTGAATAAGATTTTCTCCATCCTATGAATCGGTTCAACGTTGCAGCATATACCCCAGCCATGACTTTCGACTGCATGGATATAGTCCTCGTGAAAGTCGTGTTGCATTAGTATTTCCCTGGCTTTTATGCAGTGTTGCTCAGGGTACATTTCGTAATCGACATCGTGTAGCAATCCGATGATGCCCCACTTTTCCATTTCAAGTTCTCCGAGAATATCAGCGAAATGAAGCATAACAGCTTCAACAGCTAGTGCGTGCATGATTAAGCTGTCATTTTTATTATACTTGGACAAAAGATCATAGGCTTGTTCTCTTGTTGGTATGTTCTGTTCCATGATAATTTCCTCTTTCATTTCTTTTAACAGAATACTACTCTTATAGAAATTCGATGTCAACTTACATAGGCTGGGTTGTATCTTACATGTCTAAGCATATTACAACAATGAAAATGCAATTGAAAGGGGTTCAACATGAATAAGTTAAAGGTTACAATTTTGGTGGAGAACACGGTAGGGGTTTCTCTAGGGCTTTTATCAGAGTGGGGTTTGTCAATGTTGTTGGATTTCGGCGATGAGCGTTTACTATTCGACACGGGAGAACAAGGTAGTCTAATCAGTAACGCTCATATCTTAGGGCATGATCTCCTACATATTGATCGAGTAATCTTAAGCCACGGACATTATGATCACACTGGTGGACTTTTTAAGTTCCTACAATATAGAGGAAGAGTACCGGTGTATGCTCACCCGGACTTGTTCAATGGTCACTATGGACGGAGATTAAACGGGCCAAAATATCTCGGGGTGCCGTTCCGTCAAGAACAACTGGAGAGTGCCGGAGCTGAGTTTCACTGGCACAAGGAACCTGTTGAATTAAGGCCGGGACTTTGGCTAAGTGGCGAAATCCCCAGAAAAACGACATTTGAGAAGCTAGATGATACATTTCTGGAGATTACGGGGGGGCGAGTCGTTCAGGACACCCTGTCGGACGATCTAAGCTTGTTTTATGAGACAGACCTAGGGTTAGTCATACTGCTGGGTTGTGCTCACTCAGGCCTTGTGAACATTGTAGAGCATGCGAAACGGGTAACCGGTGTGAAAAGAATTAGAGCAATCCTTGGCGGGACCCATCTCGCCCCAGCCAATCTAGATCAGAAAAAACAAACGATTGACTATCTCAGAGAGCTTGATTTGACTTGCTTGGCGCCTAATCACTGTACAGGATTAGATATGATGAGTAAGTTAGCAACTGAACTTCCCGGTGCGTTCGTCTTTGCTGCGACAGGAACTATGTTGGAGTTCTAAACATATTAAGCTTGCAGAAAAAGTGGCACGGCCATGATTTTCCGTCTTTAGGGTTCGTGTATGATTGCCTCATTTATCCGATACCAGCGGGTTACCAAAATATGAGATAATCTGGACGAGTTATTTTTTATTAAACTAGGACGTGTCGCACGGTTATAGGACTCAAATCTAAAAACTAGCCAGTCCTATTTAAATCAGGCAATATTCTGACCTATTTACGTTCTATAAATAAAAACATAGGTCATATGAAAATCTATTAGAAATGGGAATTATTCTAAATAAAATAGGACTATACAGAAATGGACTGAGGTTTATTGAAGAAGCAGACTCTTTATTCAGTAATGCATATGCTTTTTGAAAAAGTACGTCAGATGAATTGTATGGGCGTATCTAATGATTGTATCGAAAATGCATTAAAATTAATAAAGATTTCTCCGAATTCATTTGATGGTAGGCAATATTTAGTATACTGAAATACTGGTTCGGGTCTAGGAAACCGACTTACTAATTTTCTCCGCCCCGTCGGTGACGAGTAATCCATATCCCCCAAAGGTAGTTCACCATGATTACAGCAATTATAATAAAAATAGCTGTAATTGTTTTTGCGTTTTCCATACTTGCCTCCTTGGAATGGTTTGATTGTTTGAGACAGCGGTAGAAGTGCCTTTGCTCTATAACTCTAGAATTCCCTTCGGGTATAGAACCTCAAAGACAGGAGAGCCGAGGATGCCGTAAATATCAAGGCTAGCGCAAACAAATAACTGGCGATTTGCCAATCTGTTTGAGTTTGTAGCCAACCCACCACGCCTTGCAGTGGGGTTATAATAGTTTGCAAAATGGAGTTGTTCACGCCTCCCGCTCTTTGCGCAAGGGAAAGCCCCATAGCAAATAAGAAGATCGAAACAACCAGTAGAATTGTTCCCACTATCCTCGATCGGAGATAACCAAACTTGAAGTAAATGGGGAAATAGATACCTATTAAGACAACCATAGCAATCAGAGCCCCAAATATTTCTTCGAAAGAGATCTGATTTATTGATAGTGGGATCCCTACAACAGTTACAATAACTTGGGTGAGAAGAAAAGACAGGATCCCAAGAGTAGCATAGAGGAAGGCAGAGAGATACTTGGCTAAGACAATGTTCCCCCGGCGCATGGGCAGGCTGTTTAACATTATTTCTGACTGATTTTTGTCATCCTGAATAATGGCTTGAAGTAAGAGCATATAGGATATCGCAACCGTTGCAGCGCTGAGGCCTCCATCTGGCATGGTTCTGAAGGCAAAGAACGCAAAAAATGCGTATAACGGGGCTAACCACAGAGATCGTTTCAAAAGTAGCAAATCTTTCCACACCAGATTAATCATGCTGCTCCCCCCTTAGGGTATAGATCATAATGTCCTCCAAAGTTGGCTTTTCTATGATCGCTCGCTCCTTAAAGTGTCGGTGTGCTTTTTCTTTATCTCGTACCAGTCCTTCAAATCCGAATTGATTCGTCTTAACACCTACAAAAAGGCGCTTAGTTTCTTCGTCGAGCAAATCATTAGCCCCTTTGACGACCCCGTATTTCTCTAGAATCTCATCTTTAGCGGCACTCATGGCAATTTCACCGTGATTAATAAAGGTTACAAAGTCGGCTATCTTGTCTAGATCCGAGGTGATGTGGGTGGAGAAAAAGACGGACTTACGTTCATCCTGGATTAGGATAGCAAGGATTTCTAAAAGCTCGTTGCGGGCCATGGGATCAAGGCCAGAGGTTGGTTCATCCATGATTAATAGTTCAGCCCTATGGGAGAGAGCGACTGCTAAGGAAAACTTCATTTTCATTCCCTTAGAGAGTTGTTTAATCTTTTGTTTAGGGTTAAGATCAAAGTCTTTCAGACACTTGTTAAAGGTCTTTTTCTCCCAGTGTTTATAGAAAGAGGCGACAATTCGAGCCATATCTTGGATGGACAGCTCCTCATAATAGTGGTTTTCATCATAGACAAAGGCAATGCGGTCTTTAATCGCAAGTTCGTGATGTAGATTATCAAGGCCGAAAACTTTAATCTGCCCGTCATCTTTATGAAGTAAGTTCATGATCAGTTTAATGGTCGTACTTTTCCCTGCTCCATTTGGCCCGATAAACCCCATAACATAGCCGTGAGGTAAACTGAAACTGACGTTTTTTAAGGAGAAGTCCTTAAAATGTTTGGTTAGATGGTCAACCGATAGGATGCTGTCGGTTTCAATAGGTAAGGGTTGCTTGAACATTCTTATTCCCTCTCTCCGTTATATCGTTGTAATAAATATTCATCAGGCAAAGGGTTAGATTTCTTCATAAAGCAGTCTGAACATTTCCAGGAGATCTTCTCTGTGTAAGCCGGCGGTTCTAGCAGCGTCGATGGCAGCAGTTACTTTTTCTTCCACCACACGCAATCGCTTTTCTCGTAATAACTCTTTATTTTGAGCTGAGACAAAAGAACCTTTGCCGCCCACAGTTTCGATGTAACCATCGCGCTCCAGCTCTTCATAAGCTCTCTTTGTAGTGATGACACTAATTTGTAATTCCTTAGCAAGAAAGCGAATTGAGGGTAGAGCCTCTGCTTCCGTCAGGTCACCCTTCAAAATGAGATTTTTTATTTGGGTGACGATCTGTTGATAGATAGGATCGGGCGAAGAATTGGCTATAATAATGTTCATAGAAACATAGCCGCCTCCTTTCTTTAAGTGAGTTAGGCAAACAAGGTGGATTGTTCCTAAATAAATAGGAATAGTAAATACTCTATATCTGTATATATACAATATACACAGATATAGCAAAAATGTCAACTCTGGAACTAACATAGTTCTATCAATATTTCTACTGATGCCCAGCTTTTTACAGCACCAGTTAATCCGGTTGATTGAGTCGCACCGGTAGTCCCAGTAGCTCCTGTACATGAACATGGACAAGAGCTATAGTTTATGACTAAAAACGCTGGAATGGCATTTCATGTACTTTCGTAACCAATAATCATATCGTCTTCAGCTTCATTTCCAACAAGTGTCATGCGCTTCATTAGCTATTGGCTTAGGGCCAATTAGGGCCAAATCAGGTGTTATTAAGTAAATCTGTCGATTTGCAGAAATTGTCGGTTTATTAGAAATACGCATAATCTGATATAGCATCTATTTTGAATATTTTAAGGGGTTTATCACCCGTAGCAAGTATAGTTGTTTATATCAAGGATCCCTTTTTACAACAATTTTCTGAGAAATCTTATGGTACACTATGTTAGTAATGAGAGCTTATTGCGATTTTTTGAGTGAAATAATACTATTGGAAGTTATTGGAATGTCTATTTAACTGAATCATCGACTATTATTGCGAAGCGATTACCATATTCAACAATATGGGGTCTATGCGACGGTCTTTGGATGAAACACAGGGGGAAACAGTATAACAATTAAGAAGGGTGGTGGTAGGCAGTGGGCAAAATTCTTATCGCAGACGACCAATTAGGTGTGCGGACTCTGCTCGTTGAGATATTCCAAGATGATCAACATGATGTCAAAACTGCAGAAAACGGTGAGGAAGCACTTCGTATATTTATTGACTTTAAGCCAGAACTTATAGTGCTGGACATGAAAATGCCAGTAATGAACGGATTAGAAGCATTACGGAAAATTCGGGTCTTAGACAGTCAAGTTGCTGTTATTATGATGACAGCCTATGGGGATATTGAGACTATGGATACAGCAAAGGGTTTGGGGATTCTCTATTTTATAGCTAAGCCTTTTGATTTGTTTGAGCTGAGAGATCGGGTAAGTAAGATATTTCTGGAAATAGCATCTTAAATTTAAGGGATGGAAGCAGACGCTTTTGCCCAAAATAAACAGCTTTTTTTATTCCAGGCGAGATTCCTAACGTAGAACTCAATGCAAATAAGGAGCCCAAAAGAAAGGTATCCATATTGATGGGTACCTTTCTTCTGCGTTCTTTCATAGAGATCTGGATATGCTAAATACAAGATTTCTCAGGAGGAAGGATAGTAAATGGACCGTCCCGCATCAAATTCTTCAGCACGACGTTACAGAGCCTATATCAGTTCACTTGGCAAAACACAACTTCATTTAAGAAGCCCCATTGTTGTAGCTTGGTATACTTTGGGATCATTACGCACTGGGTGTTAGAAAGTTAACTGCAAATTAACCAGTGAAGAACTCAAAACAAACAATATAGTAATAAGATGCTACAATACAAGATTCAGGAAGTTAAGAATTCTGTATTGAATTAATAGGTTCATTTAAGCCATTGAGGTAATCAATGGCTAGCGCAATATCTCTGAACCTCCCAAATCTTAAACATGTGGTTAAGTTGCTAAAAGTTCATTTTACCATATCCCCCCAAATTCCGTATCTAGCAAAGTAAACACATTAAGTTAGTTTCTTGTTTGATGACAAGAAGCTAAAGAGGTAGCTTCTTGTTTTATCTTCAAGATCTTTTATATTAATGTTTGATACTATAAGCACATATTAAATCTCACTAATGTATTAGTGAATATTTTATATAAATTATTTCCCCCACCCCTAAAAACGGCTTCAGTTATTCGAATTATTAAGTGTATGGAGTGATTATGTGAAAGAGCAGCTTTTGAGAGATAACTTAATATTAGCGAAGAACGGAGATCCTCTCGTGCGAGAGGATCTTATAAGCTCTCATAAAGCCTTTATAGCTAAGGTAAGTTCTAAAGTCTGCAACAGGTATTTAACCTGGGATAATGACGAAGAGCTTAGCATTGCTCTTTTAGGTTTTAACGAAGCGATTGACAGTTTCGACCCTTATGGCGAAGCTTCTTTTTACAGCTTTGTTCATATGGTGATTCGCCGAAGATTAGTGGACTATTTTCGTAAAGAAGGCAAACATCAAGAGCTTTTCCTCGCCCCCATGAATCTAGAAGAGGAAGAACTGGACCGCTATGAACTTGATGCTTCCCTAGAGCAATACCAAGAAAATGAGAACCAAGAGTTCTTTGCGCGAGTTCTTGAACACTACGTCCGAGTGCTATGTGACTATCACATAACGTTAGATGATTTGATGAAAATTTCCCCAAAACACAGTGACAGAAAGCAAACTCTCATCCGGGCCGCCTTAGCTTTAAGCCGTGCCCCGGTGCTTATGACGCAGCTTCAAACACATAGACTTTTACCCATCAAAGAACTAGAATTATTAAACGGCATAAAACGAAAAGTCTTGGAAAAGGGGCGAAAATATCTTATCGCCTTGGCTCTCATCCTATCCAAGCCTGAATTTTATTCGCTGAAAAATTTCATGAAGATTCACGAAGATTCGGAAGAGAGGGTGAAGCAAAATGAATAAAATCAAAGGACTTGTGATGCGGACCTCTCCAAAGGTTACTGGCATTTTCACGGAAGAAGGGGACTTTGTAGAAATTCCTACTCCTAAAGGGTCACCCGTAGTCGGCCAAACTATAGAAGTAAATCTAAATCCTAGACGTTTATTTGCACCTCATAATACCATCTTTAAGTATGCCTCCGTTGCAGCAGTTTTGTTCCTTGCTCTAAGCATCAGTGTCTTCTACTTATTTATTCCGAATATGGCAGTGGCTTCGGTCTCACTAGATATCAATAAAGGTGTAGAGATATTGATCAATAAAGACGGTAAGGTAATTAAAGTGCAAGATGTCAATGGCGGTTCGAGTATAGTGGAAGGACTATCCATCAAAGGATTAGACGTGTATCAAGCCGTTGATTTGATCGTAGGAAATGTCAATCATAAAGGGACGTTCAACGCAACTCACAACCTGATCTTAGCCAGCGTAGTACCGGTCAATAGGTGGGGAACCCACATTATTGATACAGAAAAACTTAGAAACTCAATCCGTGACGAAATGACTCGTGGAAACATGATCGGAAATGTGGTTGTCAGCCAAGCGAACCAAAAAATCCAACAGGAAGCGAAGCAACTAGGAATGACGGTTAACGGCTATTCAATTTACGCTCGATGTGAAGAGCAAGGTATATCGGTTCAACAGGATACCCTCCGTGATGATGCACAGAAAGCTTTGGCAGATGCGAAGGTTAATGTAGCCAGCCTATTCCCTGAAGAAAGCTTCGAGGTAAGAGCACAAGACATGAAAGGTCACTCCACTGATACTGATACCATGAGAGAGCCAAATGTTAAACATGGTCCAGAATACGAACATGCTCCAAATATGGAATCAAGCCCAACAAAGGACCATAGTTCTACGAACCATTCAGATACAGGGGAAATGAGCCATGAAAATGAAACAACGCAACACACGACGCCGTCGGTGACACAGCCGGCCCCAACAGGGGAAGTAGGTCATGAAAACGAAACGCCTCAACACCACATGTAAACCAGGTGCGAAAATTAGTCATAAAGAAAATTTTTTAAACTGCCATAGAAACACCAGTGAAGGAAGATCGTCTTCCTTCACTGGTGTTTTTGTTCTAGATGTCATACCTTTTCCAGTGTTCTGAACCGAAAAATTTGCGATTATAAAGGGCTACCCCCAAAAAAGGATAAACAGTGTCGAATAACTTAGTGAGGGCAGGGGGGATCATTGGAAGCGAAGCCTATAAGCGTGAAGCGAACGGTTAATAAGTAAATCAGGAAAATTGGAAGGATGATTTTAATGTTAAATATCAAACATACGTTAATGGTAACTGCGATGTCTCTAGGTCTGGTAATGGGAGGAGTTGCTGTAGTTAGTGCAGCAACGTCTGCAACTGATGCAAGCACATCACATGTGACTCCAGCAGCTGTAACCGAAACACATGTGACTCCAACAGCTGTAACCGAAACACATGTGACTCCAACAGCTGTAACCGAAACACATGCGACTCCAGCAGCTGTAACCGAAACACATGCGACTCCGGCAGCTGTAACCAAAACACATGTGACTCCAGCAGCTGTAACCGAAACACATGCGACTCCAGCAGCTGTAACAGAAACACATGCGACTCCGGCAGCTGTAACTGAAACACATGCGACTCCAGCACCCGTCGTTAAGGTACATGTTACCGAAACGCATGATACCCCAGTTCAACACCAGCAAATGAATGTTGCGCAACCGAGCGAACATTATAATACTGATATGGGCGAGCATCATAGCGAATCCTGCGGTGAATAATAAGAAACTGAATAAAAATAACTGGGCTGCACCAATTTGGTGCAGCCCAGTTATTTTTATTCAGTTTCTTAGATAGAATACCGGTGCTACTTCCGTAATCTTTAGATTCGAGGGGGAGTAGATAGATATTAAGCCAGTAATTGGAGAGTCGTTATATGTAATTCGATTCTATATTTGAGTTATAAATTTCCTGGATAAGGTGACTACAAAGGATAATTTCTCGTTATATTTAAAATACTAAGCTTAGCTCTTTAAATGGATAGACTTCACCTATTTTAAGAGCTATGATAGCTACGAAAATTCTGCATCTAAAAATATATTATATTATTTAATTGGGAAGAAGTTAAATTTTCTAAAGAAGCATTATGAAAGTAAGATTTAGTAATTCCGTATAATAAAACGAATGCAAGGGGCGAACGTTAAAGTATGTATATTGTATCAACATTTGATGATTCTAATTATCTAGAATTAGCGATTACGGCAGTTCAAACGCAAGGTATTCCAAAAAGGAACATTCTTGATGTAACAATGGATAAAAAAGGGGAAGAAAAAAAGCTATTTGATTCAATGCATTCCTCGGACGGCTTAAGTTTGTTGGATTTCCCTATTGTCCTTGCAACTATATTCTGTCTCGTTGGAAGTATTTACGGCTTTTTACTAACATGGGGCCCTCTTCTATGGGGATTAATCGGTATGGCAATTGGTTTTGTTGTAGGTCTAATTATTAAGTTTGCAATGACTAAACTCGAAGATAATAGGCAGACAAATTCAAAGGTCAAGGAAGTTATATTACTTATTGAGTGTCAAGAAACTCAGGCGGAGATGATTAAAGACTTACTTTGGGATCACCAAGCACTTGGTGTGAGAAAATTAAATTTAAATTAAGACATACGTATACTTATTCATAAAAGCCCGGGCAAGCTAGATAAAAATAAGTGAAGGAGGGTATTGAATGGATCATCCCACACCAAATTCACCAGTACGACGTTACTTAGCCTATATCAGTACACTGGGTACAACACAACTTTATCTAAGAAATCCTTTCGTAATAGCTGGGTGGTCTGTAATGCCCCCGCTTGTCAAGACACGATTTTGAAAATCTTAAGATAAACTCCTTTCTTCACAAGCAGCCTTGTTTTCTTCACCTTACTAAGAATTTCAATCTCTTTTCTTCTTTGGGTTCACACACAGAGGAGACCACACGGGAATGTTGTTATACTGCCTCACCTTGTGTCCCGTCCTGAGCATAATAGATGCTCGCAGGAGTTGCATACTCCAGTGATTGGTGTGGCCGGTTCCAGTTATAATGCTTCATATACTTCTTGGTCATTTGCTTTAACTCGAAGACAGTCTGAGGAGCTTCCGGATACAAACGCTCTCATTTGTAGTTGCGAAAGAAACGCTCGATCCTAGCATTATCTCTACATCGACCTTTGCCGTTCATACTGATTCTAATGGTTTCTTTGCTCTTAATGCAGTTAATATAAGCCTTTGAAGTGAATTGACTTCCTTGATCGCTGTTCATGATCTCTGGCTTTCCGTGGGCCTTGATTGCCTCTTCAATAGCTCGTATGACGAAGTCAGACTGCATAGTGTTACTCATTGCCCATCCAACTATTAGCCTAGTATGCCAATCAATTATGGCCACGAGATATATGAATCCATTCGGTGTCCCACAGTAGGTTATATCAATCCCCCAAACCTGGTTAGCATGCGTAATTGCGACATTCCGAAGTAAATAGGGGTATGTCCGATCCTGTAGGTCACGTTTGCTTAGGTTAGGGCCTGGATAGAAGGCTACTATCCCCATTTCCTCCATATACCGGCGCAATCTCCGTTTACCAACACCATAAAATTTCTGCTTCCTTAGTTCAATCAGGAGTCTTCGGTATCCATAAGAACACTCGGCAAAATGGATCTTGTCCATCGCATTCTTAATATCAATCTCTTCCTGACTTGGTTCGGTTGCACCATGACTCTTGTAATAGGCCGTTGAACGAGGCAGCCCCAAAAGTTCACACTGGTGCTTGATCGTGATCTTATGGTTATCGGGCTCAATTAGCTCTTTCTTCTTTGCATTTCCGAGATTTGAACTTGTTTTTTTTTGAGCCAGTTTACGTCGACCGTAAGCTGACCAATCTGATTAATTAGATCCTCCTTCTCAGAAGAATGTTCCTTCTTCAGCTGCTCGACTTCTGTGTTCTTCTTATCAAACACAGCGGGCATATTTTCAATGAACTCTACTTTCCATCGGCTAATAAGCTGTGGACTGACTCCATAGTTCGTGGCTATTTCATTGAGAGTACTTTCCTCTCTGAGAACCTCTAAAACGATCTTAGCTTTTTCTGCTGGGCTGTAGGTTTTTCTTTTCTTACTCATACCTCTATTATCTTATTTTTTCAGTTCCGTGTCCAACCCCCTGGGGTCATTATATAATGCGCACGAACACTTAATATACAACCGAGTTTAACCTTCAAAATTACCTCACCTTTTGATAATTCTAGCCTTTAATTCTAAACCGATAAATAACAAGAAAGACGGTATAAATGAGAAAATAGGTGCTAAGTTTGCATTGTAAAATAGGCGGCCAGTATTGTCCAAGAAACCAACCATCCAAATTGAGTCACATGTGTAGTAAGCATACACCAGTCGCCATCGTGATGGATCGTTGCTATTAAAACCGTCCGGCCAATTTACATAACAACAAAGCCATACCAAAAGCCCAATAATAGCTGGTAATATACAGGATAAAAAGTTCTTATATTTTGCACCTTGTGGAGTTAACAACAATCCTAGGCAAATACATAACACTACGGATAATAGCCCAAATAATCTTGGTACTACTGTGGACGGAGAAAAAAGCTTGCCACTTATAGGGGAAAAAAGGAACAGTACCATGACGTTTAAGCCTAAATGTAGAAAGAAAGCTTTTATATTATTTAGAACCATCATTTCACTCCTTCTTGATATTAATAAGCAGATGTACTTTATGATTAAACGCTACTGTCACCAGATTAAATCTTAACAATCTCTGGTATAATTTCACCTCTGTTAATATACTAAATTTCTACGAATCGTCACGATTTAGAAATTGTGAACTAGTGTTTATTTAATACTTACATCTTCTTTAGATATTTCATATTTTTTTAAACTAAGCGTAACTTTAAATGAGAAAAAAACTAATATTACCGCAGAGGTGATAAATATTCCTATTTTGATTGCATTATTGTTCGTTCTTGAAAAATAAATTAAAGTAATAATACCCAATAAAATTTCTAATAGACCCATGTATACTAGATTATTTCCTGCAAACGCAGATAATTTATCCCTATTATATTGTTTTCTCTCATCCAAGCGATTTATCATTTCGATTTTTTGGGTCATTTTCATGAATAGCCCAATAAATACAAAAAAGCAACCAATAATAATAGATAATGAATACATAAATATCACCCTTACAAAAATATTATATTGTATTAGACACCCTATATATGCTACTTCCGAAAAACTTCGGGATTACCGAAATCACCTTTGGTTAATCTCCATGGATGCCCTAAAGTAATTTTGGGGATTACTCCTTTAGTCACACGATATATTAAAATCATCTTTGATGGATTTTTTACCCTTTATTTTACTTGTATGTACTTATGTGTCTGATAACATTTGATAACAGACATTAAATAAGCTGCACATTATCCTAACTATATATTAGCCTAAGGTCATCCCAACTTCTAGTTATAGACAAACTGGTTGGGTATTATGGATAACTAGAAGTTCAACGTGGGAGAGCTCCTATTATAGTTTTATGCAAAAATATCCTCAATTTTCCTTCATCATTTGTCTTTAAAAATTGAGCAATTAAGTTCTTTATTATCTCTAAGAACTGTTCTTCTTTAACTCACCTAAAGTGTTATTTTGTAAAAGCTTTAGCTCTTTTGGCGATAGCTTCATACTCTGGATTAATGTTGACTGAACAGTGGCCAATACACTTTTGCGTTCCTCGTCACTTAATTTTACTAAGCGTTCCCATGCTTTTATACTCTCAGCGTTTAAATTCATATCCATACCAAACTCCTCCTTTTGTTTTATACATTTAATGCGAACTTTATTGGCATATCTAAATCAATTCGGCAGCAATAATTATTTACCTGTTTGAGCTTTGGTCCTATAACGATTATTCTGCTAAGTAGCTAGAAGTCTATATCTCCATTTTAGTCCACATTCTGCATTGAGAGTTAATTTACCTGTTTCTATTTATTAATATTATTTGCTTTTTCATGCTGTTTTTACTACAATACCAAAGTCCATTTTCCTCTCACTCACTTTGTTGTGTTAATAGACATTTTCAACATGTGCAGGGAGTATAAAACGACCTACTTTTTACGAGTTCCCAATGTTCCATTGTGACAAACTGGTTGGGTATATGGACAATCAGAGGTTGAGCTTCACCTCAAAAGGTGTTGCGCTATATAAGAATGATGCGCAGTAAGAAGAATTCAATGAGGTAAGGTTTACACACTCATTCTAACCGAATTATTCGACCCGCAGTGTGGGCACTTCTTATAAGTAATAGCCACTGTCATCGCCCCAATCTGAATGCCTAAATGCGATAATCAAAGGGCAAACTCTTATATATAATTTAGAGAAAAATTATAAAAGGTGTGAAAAACAGTGGGTGCAACGACGTTTTTGCACTTTGAGAATAAATATCCAAAGAACAAAGCAAGTGGCAATAATGCAATTGATGAAACAATAGCACGACTAATCCCTGACCCTGATAATATTATTGGAATTAAATGAGAAAAGCTAAACATGGATGCTGTAAGAATCATCCCTATCTGATTACCTAACCATTCAGTCAATCTAGTTTGAAGATATCCCCTATATAAAACTTCCTCAGCAAAAGCTAATAAGATACAATTTAAAAAGTTCAATAGGCTAAAGACTGAATCAGAGTGAAATGGAAATCTATATTGTTTCATGATAAACATAAATGCAAAGTACATAATCTTTAAGATTTGGGGGGTGAGTAGATATAGAATAAGCCATTGATTAAATCAATAGCTTAGAGGAACCTATTAAGTTGATACAACATACTGAACCTCCTGAATCTTACATTGTACTGAACCGTCTGCCGAGTAAC
>DASRMG010000153.1:0-41446 GCA_035648035.1 Desulfosporosinus sp.
CCTTGGGGCTTGGTCCGTTCTCCGTGTTAGTTCGGATTTTTTAAGCAAAGCTGTCCTGGTTCTAATTTTAATGGTTGGAATCTATACGGTGGTCCATAAAACCTTAGGGATGGAAGATAAATTTACGGGTCTTAATTCTCGCAATATAGCACTTGGATGCCTGTTTGCCCTAACGTTAGGATTTTATGATGGTTTTTTCGGACCTGGAACTGGATCCTTCCTCATATTTTCTTTTATTGCTCTCTTTGGCTTCGACTTTGTCATTGCCTCCGCAAATTCTAAAGTATTAAATTTTTCTAGCAATTTTGCTGCGCTCCTCCTCTTTGCCTGGAATGGTAAGATCCTCTTATCATATGGAATTCCCATGGCATTATTCATGGTTTTAGGCTCCTACATTGGAACGAAGCTGGCGATTCAGCGCGGAGCAGAACTCGTTAAACCTATCTTTATCACAATGACTTTATTAGTGGCGGCAAAACTCCTTTACCAGTATTTATAATATCACCTTGAAACAGGCATGAAAAATAACACCTTCCAACTGTTAATCACTCACAAAAGACTAAATTCTATAAAGAAGGTTAAAAAGACTCCCTAAATGGGAGTCTTTTTAATGAGACCTAATCTTTATCAATTAAAATACATACTCTATTTTCCTAGTTTTTCTGTAAGTGGGAAGTGACTTCCATTAAAGTACTCCTAGTCGTTATATGAGTCACAATATCTGGCGTGATGCGTTCTCCTGCACGTAATACTTCCGCATTATCAAGAACAATATCTTTTTCCACCTTTTTGCCAATGAAATATTGCAGTTGTCGTTGTTCAAAAAGGTTAAAACTTGTTTCCGTTGCGCTTGGCACAACTTCCTCCAAAGTATCTTCTTCTGTTGCCTGATCTGTTTCTTCAGCAACGTGTGCTTCTTCAATTACAACCGCTACGTCTGGTGTTTGAACGGGTGTTGAACTCTGCTTTTCAATCTTGGGCTCTGTATTTTGAAGGTCTTTCTCCACTGGAGGGACCTCAACGATCAGTAATTCTTTGCCTAAAGTAATGACTTCTTCAACCCCAACTTGATGCATTTCACCCTGAGATTCAAAAAGGCAAACAGCGATTCGACCCGTTTCCTCATCGATGAGCAGTTCTGTCACCTCTCCAATGAGTTGGCCCTTTTTCGTTAAAACCTTTGTTCCTAAAACGCGAGTGTCTTGCTTCAATAAATTCTGTGCATCAATATTTTGAGCAACAGGTTGAATGACACTAGGATCAGCAATCGTAATCGCAAACTCCCCAAGTCCCAATATATCCGCAAAGGCTATGACCTTTGCTCCAAACATGTCAGTCGGTTGATCAATAATTACAAACTCCAAAGTTTTAGCTTGCGGGTTAAGAACATAGTCCTTTACAACGCCTACTTGAGTTCCATCTAAAATACTGATAATGCGCAATCCGATAATTTCCTTTGTTGGCTTCATTAGTCAATCTAGCCCCCTATAATATTCTTAAATCAATTGGAGATCTCCCTTTGCACTCCAGGTATAAACCTGAAGCAAGATGAAGCTCCCACGGTTAATCTATTGTTAATGGTTCGACAGAAATTTCCATTCTCCTTCTTATTGTTTCTTCTTTCTACTGCGTTATCAAACCGTATAAAAAATTGATGACTGAAGGATTTTTAAGAATTGACAGAGAATACTATGGCTTATATAGAAGTTGGAGGGCTTGCAATGTCACCATATGAACCTACTGTTCCGGAGGACATGCACAATTTGAAGGAAAAGATCGTTATATTACAAAACCAACTTGAAGAGATCCGCTTACAGACTCATGTTCTCTTAGACATTGCACGTGCGCTGAACGCCTCTCTTGATACAAGGGTTATTGCTTCAAATATTATCAGCGCCATTGTTACACTCATTGGTATTGATCAAGCCAGCGTCTGCCTTTATAATGATAAAACACAAGACTTCGAGGTTATTGGCATTTTTAACTCAGAAACACGATCTCCTCAGATACCTCCCGATCTTGATAGATCATTCCTCCAAAATATACTCTCTGAAGGCGTTACCTATTATCACTCTCCTCAGGGTTTAAAGGATTGGGAATGGGTCTGTTGCCTGCCACTTCAAAACGCACAGCACAAAATTGGAACCATTAATATTCATTCCATTCGCCAACCTGAGATCACAGCTGAGCAGATGGATTTTTTAGAAACCGTTGCCGGTCATGCGTCATCGGCTTTAGAAAATGCCCTTCTTTATGCTATTGTAGAACGTGAATCAATCACAGATGGACTTACGGGTGTTTATAACCATCGTTATTTCCAAAAACGTTTACGTGCGCACATCTCACTCTGCCAACGCCGCAAGCGTTCATTAACTTTCGGCTTACTGATCATCGATGTCGATAATTTTAAATCTTTCAACGATCGTTATGGTCACCAATTTGGTGACACTGTCCTTACAACCATCGTAAAAAAAATTCAGAACAATTTGAGAGAGGAAGACCTCATTGCCAGATATGGTGGAGAAGAATTTGTCATCTTGGTGTCTGAAGCAACTGAGAAAGTCATCCTACTAATCAGCGAAAAGATTCGGGTAGTGGTTGAAAAGACCCAGATTAGATACCCAAAAACAAACCATCCTGTATCCGTGACCGTGAGTATCGGTGCGACACTCTGGCGTTCAACCGAATCGCCCGCCTCATTAATTTCTCGAGCTGATCATGCACTTTACAAAGCCAAAGGTACCGGTCGCAATCAAAGTGTCTTTGAATGACAAACAGTCATTTAACCTATTTTTACACAATATCAATCCCAAGCAACACTCATAACTTCATAATGCACTTGTTTCCGTGTAAAATCATCCAGCCATTTTTCGAAATATTGGGTGTCTTCTTCTGGAACTCGAACAAGAAGTTTGACAATTTCAGTAAACGCTTCTTCCTTAATGATCCAATAATGCTGATGGAACTGATACTTTAGCGCCTCAAACCATTCATAGGGTACACGCAAGGCGTAAAAATGATAAAGCGCTAATTTTCTCAATTCAGATTCAATAATGACGAGACGTGCAGTCCCTCCATATGCCCTAGATAACCCTCCCGTTCCCAAAAGAACTCCACCAAAGTACCTCACCACAACCACTAGAACATTCCAGACATTGCGATGTTGAAGAAGATCAAGTATAGGACGACCGCCAGTCCCTTGTGGTTCTCCATCGTCTGAAGACTTCTCAATGAACCCATCGTGCAATCGATAAGCATACACGTAATGTCGAGCGTTGGGGTAATTATCGCGGATTTCCTGCAAATCTTTCTCAATCTGCACGAGTGACGTAAGCGGAACTGCCATCGCAATAAAGCGAGATTTGTCTATGACTTGTTCCCCCGTTGTTTTTTGTGCTACCGTATAAAAAACTTCCATGACTACAATCTCAGTCCTTGTCAACATATTTTTATATAATTCTATCATATATAACAAAGTAGCGTTGTGAAAATTGATTCACAACACTACTTTGTTTTTGGTCAACAGTATTTGTTAAGATAATTACATCATGGCTATCCAATAACCGATATATCCAACAACAACAATGCCTACAACATGCAGGACCCACCAACCTGTACGAAAGGCTCCCCAAGTTCCTAAATCGACACTATTACGTACTTCATCCATTTTTTTCACCCTTTCACCTTTGAATTAATGTTCAGCACTCTGTGATATATCACTAAGTGCGTCTCCGGCTTCGTTAATATAGATTCTTTCAATCGCGAGATCACCTATGGCGACAATTCCTACTAATTGGCCTGCTTCTATAACAGGCAACCTTCTAATCTGATACTTCGACATCAATGTTGCTGCCTCATGAACCTCTTGATCTGCGGTCACGGAAATAATATCAGTGCTCATAATATCCTCGGCAGACAAGTTATTAGTATTTCCCCCAGTTGCAACAACTTTCAGAACAATATCCCGATCAGTGATCATGCCCATCAATCGATTCTCTTTACAAATGGGAATAGAACCTACATCGTCCTTCTTCATCAACTGTGCAACTTCGATCACTGTTGTATCTGGGGTAACCCAATCGACTAATCTAGTCATAACTTCTCGAACCTTCAAACAAAATCGCCTCCTGATGATCGTTACATTGCTATTCTTGCCAACTTTAGATAAAAGCATTCAATATGTCTTCAAGTTACTTTCTAATACGTAAAAAGCCTTCCGGTTACATTAATTTCAATGCAACCGGAAGGCTTTCTCATAGAGACCTTTAGCTAAACCCAGCTATAATGTTACAATATTTTTCATACTACGCCATAAATACTAACTCGCTACCGATTCATGTGAAGCATATGCTGAGTCACTCAAGGTTTCGTACCCGTAACAATGGCAACAGCACCACCCGCTAAGTTATCGAAATGTGTGTCAATTAACCCACACTCTGTAAAGATGCGGACCAGTTCTTCCTGAGGCGGGAACTCACGGGCAGAGTCATGTAAATATTTATAAGCACTAGCCTTTTTAGCCCATATTTTGCCCATCAACGGAACGAGTTTTTCAAAGTAAACCCAATAGACTTGCTTAAACACGGGTAAGGATGGCTTAGCCATATCCAGTGATACGACCTTTCCTCCAGGCTTAACCGTGCGTATCATCTCTTTTATTCCCTCATGCAAATCCGGCAAATTTCGCAATCCCCACCCCACCGTGACTCCATCAAATGAAGCATCCGGGAAAGGAAGTTCCATGGCATTTCCTTGGATGAACCGGATATTACCTGGGTTTGAGGACTGGATTAAAGAATATTTCGCGACCTCAAGCATGTTTTGTGAGAAGTCTAAACCCGTAACGTTTCCTTCTGATCCAACGACTTTGCCCAGTTCCAAGGAGAGTTGACCTGTCCCGCAGCAAACATCTAGTATATGCATACCAGGCTTTGTACCCACTCGTTTCACTGCCATGCGTCGCCACCTCTTATCCATTCCTAGGCTCATTATGCTATTCATCAAATCATACTGTTTAGCAATAGAATTAAAGGTCTCTTTGACATAGGTTGCTTTATCTTTACCGGAAAAATCCATAATTAATCTCCCTATCTATTAGTTCTTCATCTAACAGTAGTATTTGACATTCCCTTAGATTTTACGCGATCAAGTGTCCTTTGTCTACACTCTACTCTTATTTTGAGTGCACTATTGTTTGACCACGCTCCGTGAGCACCCATACCGCGAAGGATTCTGACGAATTAAACCCACATCCTTCACAACCATCTGTTCCACAACTTAAACCATTACAGGATTGCCCAAATTGTTGACGATGGATATATCCCATGTGTTCCATTTGCTCCAAAGCGCTTTCAATTTCCCTACCTGTACAGCCTACTTTAACTGCTAGCTGTGTCATTGATAAAGATTCCTTGCGTGCTAATATGTTCAGAATACTTGTTAACATAACCATTCACCCCCCAGAGGGTTATTTTATTCTTAATGGAAACCAAGTGCCTGTCCTCCGTGAAAAACAATCCATCCCATGATGAAACTGAGAATCAGGTTATAAACGACTCCAAAACTCGTCCACCCTAAACTTCCTGATTCCTTATACGTTGTGACAACTGAAGCAAGACAAGGAATATAGAGCATATAAACCACTAGAAAAGTGTACGCATTCAAAGGCGTCATTGCCCCCGTCATAGCCTGGGCGATAGACTGTGAAGCATCCGCAGCAACCCCATACAAAATTCCCAGAGTCGACAAGGTCGTTTCCTTAGCAGCAAACCCAAAAACAATTGAAACCATGATTCGCCAATCAAAACCTAACGGTTCTCCAATAAAGGCTAACCAACCTCCCATTTTCCCTGCGAACGTTTCTTGCATGGGCACGCCTTGGGGATATGAGCTCAAAACCCAGACCACGATCGAAGCCACTAAAATGAACGTCCACGCCCGTCTGAGAAAGGAGTAAGTTTTCTGCCAGGTAGGTAATAAGACATTACGCAAGGTGGGAACATGATACAGAGGTAGTTCCATGACAAAGGCAGACCGTTCCGTTTGCTTGACCACCCTCCTCATGAAAAGTGCCGAGACCATCACAAGAAGCACACTCATCAGTAATAAACTCAGCATCACAAGAGATCCTCGAGAACCTGGGAAGAAAGCTGCCACAACAGCACTCATGACCCCTAAGCGAGGAACACAGGGAATCAATGGGTTGATGAGCATCGTGATCAATCGATCTTTAGGATCTTCTAGGGTCCTTGTTGCCATTATACCCGGAACGTTACAACCGAAACCTGAGACTAACGAGAAAAAAGATTTTCCATGCAACCCCATCAGTTGCATAAATCGATCCCCCATAAACGCTGCACGAGCTAAATAGCCGCTGTCTTGCATTAAAGAAAAAAAGGCAAAAAAAATGGCGATTTGAGGTACAAAAGCTAATACGGCGCCTACCCCTGCAAAAATTCCGTCTCTAATCAAACTCTGGACAAAGTCCGGTGCATGTCCCCATTGGAGTAAACTGACGATGCCTTCACCGGCCCAGGCCATTCCTTGTGAAATTGCACCTCCTAAAGGTGCACTAGCAACAAAAGAACTCCAAAACACTAAGCCTAATACCGCAATCATAATGGGATAACCCCAAATTGGAGAAAGAGCCCAGGCATCAATCGAATCTGTCCATGTAGGCTTACCGGGATTTTGATTCGTCCTAAACGTTGGAAGAATTTCAGAGATATACTGATATTTGGCATCCGCAAAAGCCATCTCGAAATGGTCTTTACTCCACCCTTCTGCCTCGTATTGATCAAGCAGCTCCTCGCCTGGTAGCAAAGTCTTTTTAAGAAGTTCGTAACTTACGTTATCGCCCGTCTCACAGCAGGAATGCATACCTCCCGAAAGTTTAGGGGCGCTTGTCTTCCAGTCTTGTCCTATTTCGGGATCTCTTTCAAGACGTTTTATGGCTAACCAACGCAAGGGATATCTTTTTGCCCATGGGTTATCTGACAAACGCCCTTCCATAGCACGTACTTTTTGTTCAAGTTCTTCAGGGTAAGGAACTTTACACGGCAATGGATCTTGTGCCAGTGTTCCCACTCTAATGGCCTCATCTAAGAACTCTTCGATCCCCTTACCTTTAGCCGCAACAATTTCAATCACCGGAACCTGCAACGCCTTGGCTAATTCGACTGTATTAATAGTTAGTCCAGAAGACTGTGCCAAGTCCATCATATTTAAGCCTATTACAACGCGAGGTGCAAGCTCAAGAATTTGAAGCACTAGATAAAGATTTCTCTCGATATTTGAAGCATCAACCATCGCCATGACGACATCTGGGTTCTCTCGAAGAATATATTCACGTGTGATAATCTCTTCTTGGGAATAAGCCGTCAAACTGTACGTTCCCGGGAGATCAATGATTTCTATAGTCTGTTTGCCTCTTTGGATGATCCCCGACTTTCGTTCTACGGTTTTTCCAGCCCAGTTTCCAACTTGTTGGTTAGAACCTGTTAAAACATTAAAAACTGTACTTTTTCCTACATTAGGGTTACCAACAAGCGCAATTTTCATGGGTGTAGCCGCCTCTCTCATATAAACCTTTCACCACGTATAGCGGCACTCCATTACGATAAAATAATCTTGATATTAAGAATCTATCGACTGGCTAAGGGATGTTCTATCGATCCCGGATTTTTAACTGTAACGGCAATTTTAGCGCATTCCCCTCGACGCATTGCTAAATAATACCCTTTGAGTCGAACCTGAAGTGGACCTCCAAAAGGTGCACGACGAACAACTTCAAGCTCGACACCTGGAACAATACCCATATCCATCATCCTGCGGCGTATTGCTCCCCCACCCTGGATACACTTAACACACGCGCATTCTCCGGGTTTTAAATCCCCTAAAAGACGTTCCACCTTCATCCCCTCCTTTGTGAATATGATAATCATTCTCAATAAATAACTTAAAAAAACAACTGAGAATTCATCTCATTTATTATATGATACTATTATTTCCTAATCGTGTCAACGGAAAATTAAGACATAACGACATTGATGAAATCATGACTTATTTAAGAGGGATACGCGCTAAACTCATATTATATAAAAGCAAAAAAGGCCAGGGAGTGACCCCCTGACCTTTTGTTAATTTCTTCTAGTAGCGACGCATTGATTGGAAGCATTCGCGACAATAAACTGGTTTTTCACCTGAAGGTTGGAAAGGAACTTCTGTTTCTACACCGCAGCTTGCGCAGACAGCAGGAAACATTTGACGTTGTGGGCGGCTACCATTACTACCGAAGCTATTGCCTCCACCATTTTGTTGCTTACGAGCTTGACGACAAGCTGGGCACCGAGTTGGATCATTTTCAAACCCTTTTTCAGCAAAAAAATCTTGCTCGCTGGCAGTAAATACAAATTCCTGACTACAATCACGGCAGGTTAAATTCTTGTCTTGATTCATAATAACTCCTCCTTATTGGTGGATTCCGATTTTAGTTTGACCCAAGTCTTAACAAACACACGGTCAGTATAGCAGAGCAACTACACAGAAGCAAACTTAACTTTTTCCCCAGATATTTACAGCTCCATTGGCAAGAATCTTCCTTAATTTCTTCCGATCCATGCCTTGCCCTAAAGCAATACTTAAAAACAAGCGAACTTTTTCCGTCGATAAATCCGCTGAAAACCAAGCTCCAACCCGTTCAAGATCTGCTCCCCCACCCGGATATCCATAGACCGGAGCAGTACGTCCAAACAAACAACGGGACGTGATGACGACTGGAATGCCACCTGAGACAATGTCAGAAACCTCCTTCATGAGTTGGGGAGGTAAATTTCCTCGTCCAAACGCTTCAATGACTAAGGCATCGATTCCGTCTTGAACCAAAACTCTCAGGATACTCGCAGGCATCCCCGTATAAGCCTTACAGATTGCTACCTTTGCTAACCTCTCAGGCACATCCAGCTTAACCGTATGTTCTGGTTTGCGATGCCAAATGACCTCCCCTGTATCAATACTCCCCAAAGCTCCTATATCTCCAGAATTGAAGGCGTCTACATGACTTGTATGCAATTTTCGCACATCACGTGCCGCATTAATTTCTTCATTAAGCGCAATGACTACGCCTCGATTTATTGCTCTTGGATCTAACGCAATCCTCATAGCATTATGCAAATTACGAGGCCCATCTGCATCACTCTCAGAAGCGTCTCGTTGGGAGGCAGTTAGTATCACCGGTCGAGGATCCTTAATAACGACATCCAAAAAATAAGCTGTTTCTTCGAGCGTATCTGTACCGTGGGTAATAATCACGCCTTTTAAGAGAGGGTCCTGCGAAAAATGTTTCTCGACCTCCAAGGCCAATTTCTTCATATGCCCTGGGTCAATATTACAACTTGCTACATTGCTTAATTCACATATTTCCCAATCGGCCTCCGAAGTAAGCTCTGGTAAGCTATCAATTAATTCATGACCGCTGACAGCAGGAACTATTTTTCCCGCTCCATCCTTACGCATGGCAATGGTCCCACCTGTAGCAATTAGAAGTACCTTATCCATTAATGTTTATCTCTCCTCATTTCATCTCGCCATAATGGTCTAATCACCCGCATAGTAAGTTTTTACATTTATTTCCACCGAGCAATGGATAACTTCTGTTCTTCCTTCTCATATCTTATCATAGAAGTATTGTAACATAAGGAGGCGGTCTGTTTGATAAATTGGACACCCACAGCAAGGCGCCTAATGAACAAACCATTATGGATAATGGGCTATGTATCGGAGGATTTTCAAGGTGACTCGCGCGCCTTAGACACACTTCGTCAGCAGGGCGCCCACATTGATGTGTATGCCGACTTTGCCTTCATGCTTGAGCCTGATGGTAAGTTCACGGGTGAGGTAAATAAGCTGGCACTTAAATTGGCCGCTTCTCTAAGTATAGCCCCCCTTATTCTCTTCCATAATTTCAACGGGAAGATCTTCGATCCCCTACGTTTGCGTACTGTTTTATCGTCTTCAGAGTCTCGGCGCAATTGCATACGCCAAATGATGAAATTACTTCCTCCAAATGTCGCGGGAGTTCAGGTAGATTTTGAAGGCGTAGAAGGGCCTTATCGTACTCAATTTGTGAATTTTCTAGAATCTCTCAGTGCTACATTACATGAACAAGGCATATTATTAACCATTGCAATTCCTGCAAAACGTTCAGAGTGGGAAGCTCCTGGCTATGACTTTGCTGGAATTGGACGGGTCTGCGATTCAATTACGATCATGACCTATGACGAGCACTACTCTGGTGGTGAAGCCGGTCCTATCGCAAGCTTACCTTGGATGACCCAAGCACTTGACTATGCCGTCCGCTACATTCCTCGTAATAAAATACTATTGGGAATTCCCGTCTACGGTTATGATTGGTCAAGTGATGCAACCGCAATGATTCCCATGCGAGATATTCCTGACCTGGTCGCTCGCACCAACGCAAGAGTCCTTTGGTCTGACCCTGCCGTTGAACCTTACTTCTATTATTGGCAAGGACGCGTTAAACATACTGTATGGTATGAAAATGAACTCTCCGCAAAAATTCGTCTCGGGTTTGTCAAAAGCTATCGTCTCAGAGGCATTGCCATATGGCGATTTGGTTATGAAACGAATCGTTTCTGGCAGGATTTAACGGGGAAACTCAAAAAATAAGTAACGGTTCATGATAAAGCAGTGACAAAGAGCATCTTCTAACGAGGATGCTCTTTGTCACTGCTTAAATTCCATTAATAACAATAATGGCAGCCAATACTAGGCCCACAAATAGCGTCACTACACGAAATGGGGTGTTGATGGTCCATTGTAAGCGTACTGGAGTCACTTTAATATCAACCATACGCCATTACTCCTCGCACATTGTTGTTGAAACTATCTTAACCTCCGTTAATACATTTGATTATATACTAGAAGTCACCTCATTTATACTATGCTAACCATTCATCAATGGGTTACCATCAGATCGTTCCATTTGATTAATAATGCGCTCACATTCTTCCCAACTTATGTTCAACTGTCGCCGCCAGAAAACCATGGTCGCTCTCATCTTTTCACACGTTCGTTCGTTTACCAAGCTTTGATTCGGTGGTTTACCGCCCCAAACTTTAATCCATTCTTGATAACACTGAATCAATTCTGTCGATTGATTTTTTAGATATCGCATAGTATAGACACTCGTAAGCCAGTGGATGATCTCGTCCTCTCCTCCCCTCGAATAAACTTGTCCGTCTAAATCTGCTCCTGCAATTAATAAGAGCAAGAAGAAGAAGTGAACCCGCACTGCCTGTCGTAGGGTCTCCGGATTCATTTGGAGAATTTCCGCAAAACGCCCTAGAGGCTTTAAAAACAGCTTAACGCTGGGATCTCGATAAGTACAAATCCCAAAAGCAGACAGTGAGATGGGAAAGACATCTTCTAGTCCACACTCTTTTAGTAGATCCACTAAGTCTCGTTCCGCCTGTATTAAACGCTGTTCTCTGACTAATAATTGGTCCGTCGTTTGTTTTAAGAAGAACTCCGCATCTTTAGGACGATCCGGTAAAGCATCAGCCCACTCACGCAAACGCGAGCGCCGTGGCATGAGGATATCTATCAACGATCCTGTTTCTTGATGTAATACTTTAAATCCTTGGCGTACCCTTTCAGGATCACGATATAATCCCTTCATTAGTGTTTCAGCCTCATGTGGAACTTCCATTGATTCCTCAAACCTAATGATTGCTTCTCCGTTTCTCTCTGGAAACTTAAGTCCCATTGCCTGCTCAATCTCTAATCGCAACGAAGACACCGCTGATCCCTCCCCTAGCCTTAAGCCTTGTCTCTAGTTTCATCATATGGATACTAGTGGTAATTCAGACCATTCCTCGTTAAAGTTGACCATTCTTCACCATTTTGTTAAAATAAATAAAACTAAATCAGGAAAAGAGCTGACTCACATGCCTAAGCGCACCTATCACCAATTTACCCTCGACTCTTTTCAAGAAGAGGCCCTAGAGGCGATTGATGCTGGAAAATCCGTCATTGTTGCTGCTCCCACAGGGACCGGTAAAACTCTTGTGGCTGATTATTTAATTGAAAAGGCGATGAACGAACATCTAAGAGTTATCTATACGGCGCCAATCAAAGCGTTAAGTAATCAAAAATATAGAGACTTTAAAGCACAATTTGGCGAAGAGGCAGTAGGTATCATGACAGGGGATGTTGTCCTTAACCCTACTGCCCCCCTTCTTATTATGACGACAGAAGTTTTCCGTAACCAAGTCATCACTGAAGACCCTAATCTAGAGTTTGTATCTCATATTGTTTTTGATGAAATTCACTGGCTTAATGACGAGGAACGTGGAACCGTTTGGGAAGAGTCCATTATTCTTGCGCCTCCCAAAATGAAGATCCTAGGTCTTAGTGCCACCATCGCCAATGCCCAACATTTAGTCGATTGGATCAAATCCATACGCCATGAGGATGTTGCACTGATTGAAGAAGCCAAGCGGGTTGTCCCTTTGGAATACTTTTACTACACCAAAGACACCGGTCTGGTGGATTATGATCAATTATGGCACTATTACCGGCAGAAACTGAAAGATCGTCTCAATGAAGAGAATCCCTTTGGACCAACCACTCATTTAGACCTCATCCGAGAGATTCAACGCGAGCATCTTCCTGCATTATTTTTCGTTTTCAGCCGTAAACAATGCGCCATAAAAGCCATGGAATTGTCGACAATTGCCAGTTATTTAAAAACTCCCGAACGACGCGTTGTCGAGAATAAGTTTCTTTTGCTCTTTGGCCCTGAAAGCGAATGGTCCTCGTCAACTCGTCAACTCAACCGCTTATGTTCTAAAGGGATCGCCTATCACCATGCTGGTTTACTCCCTTCACAAAAGGTTGTGGTTGAAGAACTCTTCTTAGAACGCTTAATCAAAGTGCTCTACTGCACCGAAACATTTAGTGTTGGAATTAATTATCCCGTCAAAGCCGTTTGTTTTGACGCACTAAGTAAATATGATGGACACAATTTTCGTCCGCTTGCCAACCATGAATTTTTTCAAATGTCCGGTCGTGCCGGGAGAAGAGGACTTGATGAGAAGGGATTTTCTTTTGCGCTTGTAGACTTAGCCTTCATGGAGAAAAGTCCACCGCCTAAATTTCAAATGAATAAACTCGAACCACTTACCAGTCAGTTCAGACTTACCTACAATACCGTGCTAAATCTCACAGCAACTCTTACCCAGGGTCAAATTGAAATTTATTTTCAAAAGAGTTTTGCCGCCTATAGTTACAGCTTAAGTTCCAAACATCTTCATACTGAATTAGCCCAAATCCAAGAGCAGCTAGAGGGAAAACAACACCCTCTGTGCGAAGCCGTTGGCACCTTTGTCTGTCCCTTGAAACATCACCCCAAGCGGAAGGAATTAGAACGGCTGAAAAAGACGTATAAGGCTTTAGGTCCGCGCAAGCAAACCCGCGTGTACGGACGTGAAATGGCTCGCAAAATTCGAGCCTGGGATAAACTACTCTCCCAGACTCCGAAGAATTGTCCCACAGCACGACAAGAAAATTGCCAGCACAGCAGTAAAGCCTTCTTAACAATGCAACAGCGCCGCAAAGAACTTCAAAAGGCCTTGGCGGACCTACCAGAGGAGAATGTCTTTCTACGAGAATTCGAATACAAGAAAAATCACCTTCGTCAACTAGGGTATTTACGTGAAGATGAACTGCTGCCTCGCGGCACCTGCGCCAGTCGTATTTATGTACAAGAGCTATTGGTGACAGAGCTTATATACTCCGACGTCTTCACCCAGATCGATGATGACCAACTTAATGCTATGCTGTCCAGTGTAGACTTCGAAGCAAGGAAGAATGATACCTTTCAACGAGCTGTCGTTTTCGATACGACACCTGTCAAAGAAATCTACGAGTACCTCCAAAGCATCTGTGGGCAAGACGCAGTAAAATATGATCCCCGTGTCGCGGGAATTACCTACGCTTGGAGTCAAGGCCAAACATTTATTGAGGTACAGGCATTATGTAACCTTGATGAAGGCGACATCATCAGTGTTTTTAGACGAACCATAGATCTCTTGCGTCAGATGCGGGAAGCGACGGGGGATTCGGTGTTACGAACGCGCTTCAAAGCATGTATGGTAAAACTTGATCGGGATGAAGCTGCGATCATGGAACTATAAATTAATACAACAAAGGGAAAAACGAAATCAATCGTTTTTCCCTTTGTTGTATTAATTTATAAAGAAATCGCCAATATTATTCGGAAACCTCAAACTCATCTTTACCTACTCCACAAACTGGGCAAACCCAGTCATCAGGGATATCCTCAAAAGACGTACCCGGGGCAACACCAGAATCAGGGTCTCCAATAGCTGGATCATAAATGTAACCACAAGCAGAACATACATACTTTTTCATAGAATCCCTCCTTATATTTAGTGAGTCTAAATTAGATATCATCTTAGCATTTATTAAAGATTATAGCAAACTTATCAAGTTCATCTTAACGCCCGTTATCTAAAGAAATACTTCTTTCTTGCCTGAAGATAATCGTCAGTTTTCTTTTCTGACCAGTATTATAAGTTTCCTTGACTAATTAAGCGTATAAGATCATCGAGATCCCCGGCGTAATCAGGCTCCTTCTCTAATTCCAGTGTCCCTACATAAAACATCTTCATCCCCAGATCTCTACAGATGATGTCTTGAGTCTGCCCACTGACTAATAAGCAATTTTCAGGCTGCACGCCAAGACTTTCAGCAACCTCTCTAAAAAATCCAAGGTTGGGCTTAAAAAAATGAAAATTGTCTAAAGCAGGGATAACTTTAAAATGTTCTGGCGTAAGCCCACCCCAGCGCACACGTTCCTCCATTGCAATGAGGGGCAGTACTGGATTAGAGGCAACAGCGGTTAGAAAGCCTTGTTGAATTGCATACTCAACCACTTTAACTCCCTGAGGAATGGCCTGTACGAGGCACCGTAAGGCAGGAAAATCGCATTCATAGAACTCCTCAAAAATCGGTTTCAGAGTTTGAGCAGAAACCCCAGTCGTTTTACTAAAGTCGTCGTAAAACGTTTGCATATTTGTCTGCCCAGGTTTGGAATCACTTTGCGAAGTGTCCAGCGACTTCAAGAGTTGTTTGGAAAACCTATCTGGTGATAGAAGGTGCGCAAAACGTGGGGCCAGAATTCCAAGGTAATTGCGCATGAAATCAATTGTATCAACCTTGACAAGTGTACCTTCAAGGTCAAAAATAATAGCTTGGATCAAGGTCTCATCCTCCTAATCGAGGTCTAAACACAGAACAATCTATTGTTCCGGTTCTGTCCTATATTATTCTCCATTTGAATTCTATATCCTCCTAGTTTTATGATGCCCTATATAAATTTTATATTCCCCCTCAGAAAAAAGAATTTTTCGGTTAAAAAAAGCCTCATGGGATAGTCATCCCATGAGGCTCCTTAACCGTACACAGTACCCCAACGTCCTTCTTGCCAAAGGCAGGCAAGCACTGAAGTAAATCACACCCTAACGAGCTGCAGACACGTTAGAAGGACCCTTACTACCTTGTGAGGCTTCATGCAGTGATCTCCATGATTGTATAACTATTACTTCTTTTTTTTCTTAGAATTTTTCCGTTTCTCTAATAAAAGTTCAGCCGTGTGAATGACTTTTATATTCGGGTTTTTCTTGTCCATGCCGCCACCAATTTGCATTAAGCAACCTGGGCAATCCACGACAACATAATCTGCACCCGTCTCTTCAATGTTTTTCATTTTTCGATCCAAGATAGGGCCAGATATCTCAGGGAATTTTATAGAGTAAGAACCAGCGAAGCCGCAGCAACGATCGGATTCTTTCATTTCAATAAGTTGCACTCCTGCAGTATCTGACAGAAGTTTGCGAGGTTCAGCGAAAACTCCCATAGAGCGTTTCAAATGACAGGAATCATGATACGTAATTTTCATAGGAACGCCGTCTCCGCCAGCTGTTAATCCCCCTAAGTCAAATAACAATTTGGAGAAGTCTCTAGACTTACTGCTCAGCTCTTCAGCACGGGCTAATAAGATTGGATCATCTGCGACCAGTTCTTTATAGCTATCGATGAGAGCATGGGTGCAGGTTGGGCATCCAGTGACAACATAATCAACCTTTTCAGCTTCCATGGCTTTAATGTTCAAAATAGCTAACTTACGAGCGTTTGCACGGTCACCCATGTACGTTGCCGGAGCACCGCAACAGGATTGTCCATCTGGGAATACGACTTCATAGCCTTTTTCATTCAGGCCAGCAATCATACCTTCACCGATTTTAGGATAGACAAAGTCAATTAGGCAACCAGCATAGAGAGCAATCTTACCTTTTGGGTTCTTTACCTCTTGCTTATACTTTAAGAACACATCGCGGAAAGGAACTTTCGCAACGGTTGGTAAACTTTTGCCTTCTGTCAGTCCAGAGAGGAACATCGGTAAATGACGGATGACCGGTTTCCCTTTGGAGAACGGCAGTTGAGCAATCGATGCCATACGTAACATCGAGTGAAATAATCGTCTATTTGAAACGAGATTTAAGGCAAATTTAGGGACAGCAGGAAGACCGTCTTTTTCTCCCATGCGATTCCGTAGTTCCAAAATCATTTGTGGAATGTCTAATTTCCCAGGACACACCTCAGTACACTTCCCGCATTGAAGACAAAGATTTTGAGGGTTTTTGGCATCATTTTCAGAATTTACAAAGTTAGTTAAGATGGTTCCAATTCCGCCCGTATAAATGTGTCCATAGACATGTCCACCTAAGAGTTGGAAGGCAGGGCATACATTAAGACACGAGGCACATCGAATACATTGGAAAGTCTTTTTAAACTTTTCGTCGTCATACATTTTTCTACGACCATTGTCGATGATGACAATGTGAAAATCCTTGTCCTTTACGGTACCATCTTCATAGTAAGCTGGTGTAGGACCTGTTACCATACTCACATAACTAGTAATTTGCTGACCTGTGGCACTCTTTGGAAGGGCTTGCATAATGGGAAAGGCATCTTCAAACTTTGGAACGAATTTTTCTATACCCACTAGAAAAACGTGCGTAGAGGGTAATGTCGTTGTAAGACGACCATTCCCTTCATTTGTGAACATGATCAATGTCCCTGTCTCAGCAACGGCAATGTTAGCGCCAGAAATACCCATTTCTGCCTCTAGGAACTTCTTACGGAGTTCTACTCTGGCAGTTTTAACGAGTTCAGCAATAACCGGTTGCTCCAGACGATGTAAGTGTCCGCTAAAAGTCGTTGCAACTTCTTCTTTAGTCATATGGATCGCAGGCAAAACCATGTGAGAAGGATGTTGCCCAGCCAACTGAACAATCCATTCTCCCAAATCTGTTTCCTGGACATCCACACCATCAGCAATCAAATCGTCATTTAGCAGAATTTCTTCTGAGACCATTGATTTAGATTTTACAATTTTTGTAATATTTTTTTTCTTAACGAGCTCACTGATATACGTTTTTGCATCTTTAGCAGTCTTCGCTCGATAAACCTTAGCCCCTCTAGCTGTTGCTGCTTTTTCGAATTCGTCCAACATTTCATCTAAATGGGATGCTGCATAGGACTTAACTCGTACAATATCTTCACTAATTTTTTCAAAGTCATAGCCCTCATATGCTTTAGCACGAGCTCCGATATAGGCATCTCCAAAACGCCCTAAAGCACCACGTAAAACGTCATCTCCAAGAGCCTTCGAAATTTTCTTTTTAAAATTTTTGTCCATTTAAGCCACCCCCTCTACTTGTTCATCAACAAAGATGACTACGAGTTGTTTAGGCCCATGAACCCCGACCGTCAAAACTCGTTCAATATCTGAAGTTCTACTAGGACCTGTGATAAAACCCACAAACCCAGGAATTTGGGGAAGGTTATGAATGGTGGCCATAGTTTCCACGAGTGTTGGTATCATGGTAGAGGTCAAAACAAGCGCGAAATGAATGGGAATCAGGGTAGAGCACAGACGATCATCAACACTTGACGCCGCATCCGCTTGAACAAGTGTTCCAGTTTCGGAAATGGCATAGGTAACTTGCGTTATACCTGCATGCGCGTCCGGTGTGACTTTTCGGAAATTATCGGTGTAAACTGTTACACCTGCATCCCCAATTTGTTTCTCAAAGTTTCCCTTGAGAGTGATTGAAGAATTCAGAAGTGCAACATTTTTGATTCCTTTTTCCTTCATAACGTTACAAATAAGTTCTCCTGCTTCTATTGCAGTCTTGACACGAAAAACTTCACCAGACAGGTTCTCTACTCTAGCTTGAAAATTTTCATATAATTCCGTGGTTTGGTCAATTCCCATTGGACCTTCCTCCTCAGATAATTATTTCATTTATTTATATTGCGCGCAGATGGTCGGACCACCATACCAAGTAATAATTTCATTTTAGATGATATTTCAGTAAATTGCAATATCTCTTTAATAAAAATTCTAAATATTTAAACAAAGTAACTAATCTATACCTACTAACACAATATATATTTTTACTTTATTTTCTATACTTTCTATATAAAAGGCTTTGCCGCAGAAATTTCCTTTAAATATTATAAGAAAACCGATTAATATATTCTATATAATATGAAATAGAGCTTGTAATCTAAGTTTATCAGTCTATAATAAGGCTTAGTTGGGGGTATAGCTCAGCTGGGAGAGCGCTAGATTCGCATTTTAGAGGCCAGCGGTTCGATCCCGCTTACCTCCACCAATCAAGTGTATAATTCATTAAGTGTTTCTAGAATATTAATTCTACGAAACACTTTTTCTTTGTCCAATTTTTTTTATTCAGATTCACGCGAGGTATCCCCCTATTTTCTTCTGTCATGCTAAGTTCTAATTGTCTCTGTTTATTCGTAACTATATAGTGGGGGGATGCTATGCAAGGCGTTCAATTTGATCCAGAAATTATATACGTTCAAAAAATATATTTCTTCATGTTCTTAAGTACTTTGACGGTTCTTTCCTGTGCAATGACTTTTTGGCTTTTGGGTTTCAATTCCGCACTCTTAGTTCTAGGAGTTGGCCTTGGAATGTCATATATCGCCATGCTTAAGAAAAAGAACTTTTCCCCGCCTGCAAAGAGTATTACCGCTCAAAGAATGGCGCATGAAATTTCACAAGACACCCGTCCTGTATCAATTGCTCGTTTTGCCTGTCAACTTTACTACTACTTTCACGAACCTGCTCAAGCTATATCTTTATTGGAAAAATTCTTACCAAGCCATGATCCGTTGCTTTGCACGACGCTAGCAGACATCCTTCTTAAAGAAGGTAAGACCAAACAAGCACTCAATATCTTACGCGAAAATCCCTTTGCTCTTGAAGACCCACTTTTACTAGCTACACAAGGTCATGTTCTCCTTAACATCGGTGAAATTCGGAAAGCCGCCTATATGTACGAACGAAGTTTATGCCTGGCTAAACAAAATGGTTTCCCTTCCAGCGGAGCCCATTGGTTTACTAGAAAGCTCCTCACTCTTAGCTATAAGGCCAGTCTTCATCACACACTAGCAGATTGCTACTCTCTTCTTGAAGATTTGTCAGGCGCCAAACAACAGTACCGAGCAGGAAACCTGCTTCTTTTTGACCTTTCACTTTGGCGTCATAGCTGTGGGCGCTCCCTTTAGCAAACCTTAAAGGAGCGCTATTTAATTTCCTGTTTTTGTCAATAAGAGATCATACAATGAAGGTCGACGGATTTGGACTGTAATTCTACAATATTCTTTCTTTTGTCTCTTGATTAAGTTCCCTATTCCAACAAATTTTTTAGCCTATATTCTCTATAATAAGTATAATGACAGTATATATATACAGAATTACACGATACCTAACAAGTTTTGAATGGAGGGTGTCCAATGTTGTCACCTCATGAGGAAGATATTCTATTGTTTATCCAGAATTTTGAAACCTCCTCTCGTGTCTATCTCCAAGCCAAAGGTTTTAGCGAAAATGAGATGACGAACGCCTATCTCGACTTACAATGGAATTTCCTCCATACAATTCTTTCACAACAGGCAGAGATGACGAAAGTATAAATTTCCGGTACGTGAATACCCCCTAAACACTTTTTGCTTAATGAAGTGATGAGAGGGTATTTTTTTTTTTGCTTTCTTTTCACCTAAATAAGGATGCCTTGTGCAAAGGTTGAGTTCTCTGTAAGGCACGAATAGCGGTCAGTGCTGTTGTTAAAGGTTCTTCATAATTCCAACCTTTAGCATAAATCCCTTGGTAAGCAGGTTCAAATGAACCATTGCTATTCTGATTAATTAGAAGGTTTTCTATGCCTTTATCCATAGCGTTGCCTTCAGCGAAATTTTTATAGTTCCATAAACCTGCAAGCGCCAAGCTGGTCTCGACAACGGAACCCCAACCCCCGTCAACACTTTGTGCGTTTATAAGAAACTTCAGTGCTTTCTTTCTTGAACTTAGAATTTGATGGGTGATGTTCCGACTTTTCCAACTCATCTTCCACTTACTGAGTAGTTCTAAAGCTTGTGCAGTACTATAGACACGCCCCTCAAACCAGGATGACGGAAATGAACCGTCCTCGTGCTGCTGCGCTAGAACCCAAGTTAACCCTCGCGATATACTTTCATTATGAGACCGGGTTGGCCCCCATAATGCCTCAAGGACATGAATACTGACATCAACACTTGGAATGTAAACGGGAAACTTCGAAGAGACATGGGGTGGTATGCCCTGGAAACTCGGGAACGTTCCCCAACTCCCATCGTCATTTTGTAACCGTCTAAGGAGCTGCACGCCTAAAATATTTTGTTCTCCAAGTATTTGATGCAATCCGATCAAAGCGACCGCAGTGTCATCCAAGTCAGGATGAGTAAACGGCGGAGTACTACCGTAACTTCCATCATCATTCTGCGCACTATTTAACCATTCTACCGCTCGTTGAAGCCATGGAGCCTTAGAAGTTCTCAAGCTCATTTCTCCAAACACGCCAGCAGCCCAGCCTATTGACCACACTTTAAGTTGGTCAAATGCAGGCCACCCGCCCCGTAGATACTGTTTTTGTACCAACCATCGTCCAGCTCGGTGTGTTTGTTCAACATATTCGCCCTTACTCTTGAGCGCGAGAATTGATAAACTCGTAGCGATTACGTCCTCTGCCCATGAACCATCGATCATTTGTGTTTCTAAAAGATATTTAATCCCTTTTTGAAGTCCCGCTTGAGAATTTGAAGCGAGAATTGACGCCGCAACAATGACTGATCTACCATAGATCGGCATCTTGGCTAATACCTTGTCTTCAAGAATGTTCGGAAGCGACATTTCCTCTCGCGTGGGTCCTTCTAGACCAGGAACCATACATTCCCCTAATGATAAGATCACCGTGGAAAACTGCTGAACTTGTGATAAAAGATTAATCCTGCCCTTCAGACCACCTAAGCTCCCCTTAAGAACCATTCTGACAATCCCAGTTAATTCTGCATCCGGTTTGTCACCAGGGAACTTCCCCCACCCACCTCGTGGTTGCTGTTGTCGACCAAGCCAATGTATCCCACGCTGCTGAGATTTCTCAAATCCGCCTCCGACCGAAAGCAAAGCAAGAGCTGCCAGCGCTGTTGCACCAGGGCTGGCAGAGATACTGTGTTGTTCATCTAAATTTCCAGAGAGAATCTGTTGCACACCCTCAGTCACAAAAAAACGTGCTTTTTCAAGACCCTCTTGTACTTCTTTATTTAATTCCATTATTCAGTACCCCGTCTATATATTTAGCGCATGCCATAGTATGATCTATGATATATAGAGTACAATCGTTACAACAAAGAAGAAACGTCGAACCGATTAGGTTCCACGTTTCTTCTCTTTGTTGTAACAATGAAGCTTTGTACAAACGGGGCAACAAACTTCCTTCTTATAAAAAGCGGCTGACTGCTATCTCATCACAATTTGGGAACTTGATACAATTAATACACTCTGTCCAAACTTTTTGGGGCATTTGATCTTTACTCACTTCTTCGTAACCACAGTGTTTAAAAAACTCAAGCTGATATGTCAAGGCAAAAAGTTTTGTACAGCCCAGTTCCCGCCCCTCTTCTTCCAGAGTTTTGACAATCTGTGTTCCGATGCCTCTACGTTTGTATTCTTCAGAAACTGCAAATGCTCGTATTTCTGCTAAATCGCTCCAAAGGATATGAAGTGACGCGACTCCTACTAATTTGTCATCTTCTTCTGCTAAAAGGAACTCGCGTATATTTTCATAAAGCATATTTCTTGATCGTCCAAGCATGAGACCTTGCTCAGCATTACTATTAATTAATAACATCATCTCTTCAACATCTGATATACGAGCCTTACGCAATTTCATCTATAAATCTCCTTTTAATCATTTGCATAATTATACAACATATATTATATTGTTGCATCTTCTTATTTTATCCATTGCGCAATAAGTTATTTTAGCCCGCCCAGTTTGTCCACGTTATGCATAGCCTTTCTGCATCAACGAATGATACAAAAGAGTTCGACAATTCAGCGCATAGATTCCCTTGTCCTGCCAATCTTCCGGTAACGTCCAGATCGGGAACTTGGCCGCGTCCTTTAACCAACAATACCAATGCCGAAGATCTTCCTCTAAACCAAGGGTTGTAAGCCAATGCACGCGACCATCCCATGCCAATGAATTTCCTTGTGGATCTTTAGCACAGGCCAAAAGCTGACTCTTTTCTAATACAGAGGCCAATAGAATACTTTGAGACGCTTTCAATTGCGCCTTTTCGAAGATCGGACATATCACTCTTAATTGTCCTTCTCCTTGAAAGAAATGCCATTGCTCCAACTCGAGCACTGAACTTTCGCTACGGTCCTTGGGCATCCAAGGCCAAGTCCAAGAACTGCCCCAAATCGTTTTCAAAACTTCATCTCCCTGTCGAAGCCTTAAGGCAAGGAGATCTTGAGAACGAAGTTTACCCTCTTTTGCAAGGGATTCAAGGTAGTCAAGCATGTTCACAATGACTTCGCTAAATTCTAAATTCAGTGAGCCTGAAGCATCCACCCACCCTTGTTTTTGCCAATTTCTGTGTTGTTGCTCGTTATGCTTAAGCCACTTAACTTTACTGTTCAGTTCAAATTTCTTACCCTTACGCCGAACTTCAGCAATCTCAAAATTCCCCCATAGGAAAGCAATGTGCTGAGGTTTTATTTCTATGCGAACACGTCGATTGGATAGAGTATCAAAGAACGTATTGACTATCCTAAGTTGTTGCTGAGCAACTGGATTTAGACTTTGTCCCCAGCGTTTCCAATCTGGTCGTGCTTGCCCCAGAGAGTATCGTGACTGGCTACTTAGATCATTCTCAGGAATAAGATATAAACTCGGCGTAAGTTTTTCACGCCAATACACCGCTCTCGCAGAGATACTACCCCCAATTTTAGAAATTGCACTTAGAAAAGCTGCAGAGAAATTTGGGGCCACAAAATAAACCACTGTCTTAGCACCATTACTAAGACGATTCCCCCATAATACGCCCGCTAAAAGGAATTCCTCTTCGCGCATGATTGCAGAGCTGGCAATAATACCGACTCGCAAAGTCGTCTCGCCCGCCATAAAATAGTCAAAAATAGGGGAAAGGTGGTATTCCTTTTTTTTGATTTCAGGACATTCTAACCATTTTCTAGCAATAAATATATCAGGATGAACTTCCCAGATCATATCCCAGGTCATACTCACAATGAACCTCCCTTAGCTTATCTTCATAAGCATGTTTACGCGCTAAGAGAGGATATCATGACATATTTATAGAAAACTCGAAACCTTAGTCTCAAAGAGTTGACTGACCGAATTAGGCCTCCTGTTGCTTTTCTGAGAGCCCGTCCAAAAAGATAGAGAGTGCATAATCTACCTCTTCATGCAAATCACCCACCCCTGAAACAAACCAGCGGATAAAATGTTGCACCATCATACCTTCCAGACTTTCAGCTAAGAAAGCAGGGTCAAACTCACGGCTAATTTCACAGTTTTGTTGTCCAACCGTTAAGATTGCCAAAAGACCATAATGCAAACTCATGTCATAGTCAGCACCTTCCCGATTCCTCACAGTGACCCAGGCAATGTCTCGGTCGTTTATCATGAATTCAGCCCAATCCTTAAGCAACGATCTTAAGCGGTGTCGAGTACCCATACTAGGCATTTGGCGACCCTTGTTAATCAGATCTTGACATGTACGACGCGAGAATTCCAAAATAACGGCTTCTTTAGTGGGATAATAATTATAGAAGGTTCCTTTGCCAACATCCGCCTGTTGCGTTATCTGTTCAATAGAAGTGGCTGTAAATCCCTGTATCCGAAAAAGGTGCATGGCATTCGAGAAAATCTTTTCTCGAGTTTCAATTTTCTTACGCTCTCGTCGAGACAAATCTGTCATCTTAAATCCCCCTTTATACCCATATTAAAGAATGAATAATACTATATATATCCGTTCTCTAATATCCATAATTTTCCTTCTTTTTGGGGATTTATTTTTTATGGTTGCCTTAGGATAGCCTGTTATGATTCAATGACCGTATTATTTGTGCCTTAACTTTTTTAACTGGGATTCCTCAGAGAGTTTCCAAACCGTTAGTACTCTCCAAACAGCCCGTTCCAACTGTTCTTCCGCCTTCAGGAAAGCTTTCTCTAGTGTTGTTGGTCCTTCCGCAACACTGAAGCAAGTTGCAACCCCAACGTCCGAGAGAAAATCTGGGGAACCCTCTACACAACCGGAAATACAAAGTACAGGGACAGAATATTTCTGTGCTAATGCCGCAACGCCCACTGGAACTTTACCGTAAGCCGTCTGGAAGTCTGTCCTACCTTCACCCGTTAGAACTAAATCAGCGTGCTTAATTTTTTCATCAGCGCTAGCAACATCTAACACTATTTGTGAACCTGGTTTCAATTTAGCCCCTAGAAAACCGACGACGCCTGCACCAAGTCCTCCTGCTGCTCCCCCACCCGCCAACTCCAGCAAATTCGTGAACGCCACTGTGCTCAAAACTTTCCCGAAATTTTGCAGGGCTGAATCCAACATATTAATATCCTCAAGCTTTGCACCTTTTTGAGGGCCATACACAGCACTTGCTCCCTCTGGACCACAAAGCGGATTTTGAACATCACAGGCAACTTCAATCTGTACCTTTGCTAATCGAGGATCTAGCCCAGACATATCAATGTTAACAAGCTCAGCAAGCGCTGCCCCTCCTTGAGGCAACTCATTTCCATCAGCATCCTGCAACTTGACCCCTAAGGCCCTAGCCAGCCCAGCTCCACCATCGTTCGTCGCACTGCCGCCGATTCCAAGTAGAATCTTTTTCACGCCACGATCCAAGGCGTTTTTAATTAGAAGGCCCGTTCCTTGGGTAGACGTTACAAGAGGGTTTCTTTCCTCTTGACTCAAGAGGGTTAACCCAGAAGCCGAAGCCATCTCAATCAGTGCCGTCTCACCCTCGTCAATAAGGGCATACGCAGCTTCGATAGACCGTCCTAGCGGGTCAGTCACTTCGATCGTAACTTTTTCTCCACGAACTGCGCAGAGTATCGCATCTACTGTACCCTCTCCCCCATCAGCCATTGGAATCAACTCAATGTCACTGTCTGGGTAAACCCGCTGGACACCCTTACGCATAGCAAATGCAACCTCTAAGGCCTTTAAACATCCTTTATAAGAATCTGGTGCAATGACAACTTTCATACATTTGCCTCCTCAGGTTGAGCACGTTGCCCTATCATCATTCCCCCCTTGAGCATTAAGCTGACGCTCACAAAGTCAAGAACCATCATTGTCCCACTTTCAATAGGAATTCCTGCAATACTAGCCAAAAAATAGGATAGGCTATTAAATGAATAGGCCGCTATGTACGCAGAACGTAGATTTTCCGACCTGGGATGTAACCCCACCAAAAATCCGACTGGACTGAAGATCGCGAAATTAAAAGCTAGTAAATTAAGTACGCCACCCGAAACAAAAAACTCGCCCCAAAGAATGAAGAGCAAGCTTAATATGAGCATATAACGCCAAAAAGCAGAATTCAAGGTATTCCTCCTAACTAAAGAAAACTCTGCAGAAGGGAGAGAGTTAAACTCTCTCCCTTCTGCTATTTTTTAGCTGTAATTCGGCGCTTCCTTAGTGATCGTCACATTGTGAGGATGACTTTCACGGAGACCTGCAGCAGTTATACGTATGAACTGTGTTTGTGTTCTTAAGGCTTCTATGGTTGCAGTGCCTGAATACCCCATCCCTGCGCGCAGCCCGCCAATCATTTGATAGATGGTTTCTGAAACGGGTCCTTTAAACGGAACACGTCCTTCAATCCCCTCTGGAACAAGTTTTTGATCTTTAACTTGGAAATAGCGGTCACGACTACCTTCTTTCATCGCACCAATTGAGCCCATCCCCCTGTATACTTTAAAGCTCCTGCCTTGGTAAATTTCCAATTCGCCGGGACTCTCTTCAGTTCCCGCGAACAGGCTTCCGATCATTACGATTTGAGCACCGGCTGCCAAGGCTTTGACAATGTCCCCAGAGAACTTAATGCCGCCATCAGCAATCACCGGAACGCCATATTTATCGGCTTCTTCCGCACAATTCATGACGGCGGTGATTTGAGGAACTCCGATCCCTGCCACTACACGCGTCGTACAAATGGAGCCCGGTCCAATACCGACTTTAATAGCATCTGCACCTGCCTCGATCAAGTCATGCGTCGCTTCTGCAGTGGCCACATTACCTGCAATAATTTGTGTTTCTGGAAAATGGCTTTTTAAAGATCTCACCATTTCAAGAACGCCCTTGGAGTGTCCATGAGCCGTATCCAGGACAAGGACATCCACACGTGCCTTAACCAACGCTTCAGCACGCTCAAGGGCATCAGGCGTGACACCAAGGGCAGCACCTACCCGCAAACGACCTGACTCATCTTTAGCCGAATTCGGATATTGTCGTGTTTTTTCAATATCTTTAATGGTAATAAGACCATTAAGGATGCCCTCTGAATCAACGATGGGCAGCTTTTCAATCTTATAATGACCTAATATTTTTTGTGCTTCTTCAAGCGTGGTACCAACAGGGGCTGTGACTAAATCAGTCTTGGTCATCACCTCACTGATCAAACGATCATAATTGCTCTCAAAGCGCAAATCTCGATTGGTTAGTATCCCTACTAGTTTCCCATCCACAGTAATCGGAACTCCTGAAATTCGATAACGTTCCATCAGCTTTAAAGCTTCTTGGACACTGTCCTCCGGATGCAAAAAGATAGGATCCGTGATAACACCATGTTCGGATCGTTTTACCTTATCAACTTCTAACGCTTGCTGCTCGATACTCATATTTTTATGAATAATCCCTATTCCGCCTTCTCTCGCAACGGAAATTGCCATCCGAGAATCTGTGACTGTATCCATTCCTGCACTCATAAGCGGGATATTAAGCTTAATTTTTTTCGTTAAATAGGTGCTTACATCGACATCTCGTGGTAGAACTTCTGATTTTGCAGGAACAATAAGAACATCGTCAAATGTAAGTGCTGCCTGTTTTATTATACGATTGGATTGCATGATTAGCTCCCTTCCTAATAGTTTTCTAATTAGTATAACCCATATAGTCGAAAAAGAACAGACCTTGTTTCAACTTGTTGATATTAACTTGGTATTGTTCAACTTCATTGGGTGCTAGCTTCCTAATACTTGTAAAATATGTGTGGGTTCTTTATGATGGGGTAAGAAGGAGAACAATATGCTATATCGAGTTCATCAATTCATCAAGGCTATTTTTCCTGCTGTAGCTTCTTCAGAAATTACATTTGCCCTGGAGAACTTACCTCCTGAGGCCTGTTCACTCTTTCTTAAGCAGTCAACGTCCGAACAGCGCCATGCAATCGATGTGGCTCATAGTTTAATGAACGAACAAAATAGATTAACGCTTTCAGATTTCGAAGACCTTCTCATTGCAGCACTCCTCCATGATTGTGGAAAATCCCAAGTCTGCAACCCGCTCTGGCATCGAGTCTTTATTGTTATCATGCAGAAACTGCCCCAATCAACCTGGTCTCGCGTCGAAAGTGGGACCACGATCTTCGCGGAACCCTTAAAGACTGCTTCTCAGCATGCTATTTGGGGTGGCAACCTAGCGCGTATAGCTGGCTTAAGCCCCTTAATTTGTCGTTTGATCTGCGAGCATCATAACCCTCAAACAGAGTTAGGACGAATTTTAGAACGTGCTGATAATAAGCATTAACTGTGGATATAAAAAAGCATGAATCACGAACACGTGACTCATGCTTTTTGAGGATATGCTTCCATTTTTCCTTGAAGTTCTACTATTTCCTTGTTTTTTGAAAATATGGATTTGGCAAATCGCTTATTATCTAGATGCAAGCGTACATTTTCCTTTTCAAGATGATGAACTAAGTCCACCTTTTCTCGTTCTACTTTTTCTAAAAGGTTCATCAGTACTCGACGGCTCACTCTTAGATGTTCAACTCGTTGCTCCAGTTCGCCTACGCGTGCCTTCAGTAATTTTACTTCATCGATTGGTTCCACAGTTATTACGCCCCCCGCCTGTATCTACCTTTGTATTCTATGCAGGGAGAGCAAATTTTAACCCTAGACTTGTAATTTGCTCTTATTTTAACACGCGAGACAAAAGGCGCATAAAATTTCCGCCCATAATCTGCTCAACTTCTCTGCTGGAAAATCCTTTTTTTATTAAGTCTTCCCGCAGATAATGGTAGTCGCCTACCTGACTAAGTCCTACGGGGGTTTCTTCAATTCCATCAAAATCCGAGCCTAAGCCAACGGTTTCTACCCCAGCTACTTCTGCAATGTGGCAAATATGGCGCACAACATCCGCTCGGGTCGCGACACCCGATTCTTTCAAAAATCGGGGATAGAAGTTGACCCCCACAACGCCTTTATGTCTTCCCAGAGCCCGTAGTTGTTGATCGGTTAGATTTCGAGGCTGATGACATAGGGCCATAGCACAGGAATGTGTTGCTGCAATGGGAGCCATGGAAACCTCTATGACCTGCCAAAATCCCGACTCATTAAGATGAGATACATCAACCAACATCCCCAGTTGATTCATACGCTGCACAACGTCCTCACCAAGCTTAGATAATCTGAGTTGAGTATCCGCTTCGCCAACGCCCGCTGCCAACGCATTTCGTTGATTCCAAGTTAAGCCTAAGGCTCGAACCCCTAGTCTATAAATGATATCCAACATAAAGAGATCTTCTCCCAGTATTTCGCCACCCTCTACACTCAGAAGGATACCTAGACGAGTTGGGTCAGGTAGTAGCTCAAGGTCAAGTTTTGTCTGAACGAGGAACATCTGATCCGAATGATTGGCAATGAAGCGATGTGCTCCTTCTATTAATTGCAACCCGCGCTGCAAAGACTTATGGGGCTTGTACTTCGTCTGAATAAAGGCAGCTAGAAACTGAAGAGCTACGCCTGCTCGTCTCGCTCTTTGTAGATCCCATTGTCCTCCCTGTGAGGGATCATTCAGAGTGCGATCGTTCTCTACAAAATTTATTAAGCTATCACAATGCCCATCCACTATATAACTATTATTCATCATCCTTACCTCCTTTCATACATTTATTCTCTTCTTCAAGTTTCTAAAACTAATTTATAGGCACATATAAAAAAATAACAGATAAAGATGCCCAAAATAAAACACCTGTCCACTTTTGAATAAAGCAAACAGGTGTTACTCAACCGACCTTTACCCTTTAACGTGGTTGAACAATGAGTTTAATAGCCGTTCTTTCTTCTCCGTCAATTATTACGTCTGTAAAGGCTGGAATACAGATGAGATCTACACCACTTGGTGCAACAAAACCACGAGCAATGGCGACTGCTTTGACGGCCTGGTTGAGAGCTCCTGCTCCAATAGCTTGAAGTTCTGCACCGCCTCTCTCTCGAAGAACTCCTGCTAGAGCTCCTGCCACTGCATTCGGACTAGATTTAGCTGATACTTTTAATACATCAACTTTTAATACATCCATAGATTCATCCTCCTGCTCGAATATTTTTACAAGTATTACCACAACTTTGAATATATGTATTCTAGAGTGGACCTGCAAAATCCTCTATTAATATAAAGATTTTTCAGATTAAATTAATATATTGACTGAAACACGGCTTTATACCTCAGTGAACTTCTGAATCCTTTCAATTCGACGGGTTCTGCCAGATTTTTCATCAATGTCTAGCATCACAGCATTAATCTGGATAGCGCCACTTGCCACTTCGAATTTCGCAGGAAGTTGTGTCAAAAAGCGGTTGATAATAATTTCTTTTTTAATTCCCAAAACAGAGTCTCGTGGTCCTGTCATGCCGACATCTGTAATATAAGCTGTGCCTTCATTCAGCAGCCGATTATCGGCTGTTTGTATGTGAGTATGGGTCCCCACAACCGCGCTGACCTTACCATCGAGAAACCAGCCTAAAGCAACTTTTTCTGACGTCGCCTCAGCATGGAAGTCTACGAGAATAATAGGTGTCTCTTGCTTAATCACATTAATACACCGTATAGCGCAACTAAAGGGATCATCAAGCGGTGGTAAAAAGATACGTCCCGAGAGATTTAAAATCCCTATCTTAAGTCCCATCGTTCGTAAAATTCCATATCCTTTACCTGGTGCTCCGACTGGATAGTTCGCAGGACGAACTAATCTTGGTTCACCATCGATAAATTTCATAATTTCTCTTTGATCCCATACATGATTTCCCATCGTCAAAAATTGAATTCCATACGCATAAAGTTCCTCTGCAATCTGTTTGGTTAATCCTTTTCCTGACGCTGCATTCTCTGCATTGGCAATCGTTACATCCACTTCATACTCCAATTGAATCGGTTTAAGAAATTGCTTAACGGCTTCCCTGCCAGGCTTACCCATAATATCCCCAATAAAAAGAACGTGCAACGCACATTCCTCCCTTCGTAGTTATCCTTAGAATGCCATTAAACTAGCTCTTGAATACCAAGACTCGACCCTTTTCACGCAATGCGACCACATTTTTATCAATATCCTCACTATGAATTGAAGACAACAGGTTTGTAATCATCTCTTCCTGGAAAATCTGCTCATCTTCAGCCAGATACAATGCCTCATAAATTAACTGTTTTTTATATTTCTGCTTGATCAGCTCAACGATCAGACCCACTTCACGTTGCGTCATACTATCTACATCCCTAGTCACTGTGATCACACATACGTTTTCCTCACTGCGACAAGTGAGATCAAAAAGTCGCATGCTCAGCCCTTCAAGTTGATGAAAGAATTCCAACGCAGGTTTTATCATTTCGTTAAGATCTGAGACCTCTTGGTGTTCCTGAATCAGGAACGTAAATTTCAGAGCATGTTGCTCCAGCCAATAATGAACCGACCCTACTTCAGCGTATCTCAACAGAATTGAGCTCAGTAGTCCTACTCCGTCTTGAACTCGTCCTGTCTCTTTATATAACAGGTGACTTAACATCCCGGCTATCCGCCCTCTCTATTGCCTTTCCCTAACCTATTTACCATTCGCCGTCAGGGTGCAAACTCCTGCTCTTAACGCTTAGTTTTAAGCTGGGCATATATGGGATCAGGCATTTAAGAATAAAGAAACAGACGATCCTTCGGATCGCCTGTTCAAACATCATATTTAACTATTTTGCAAAATCGACTGCTCGAGTCTCACGAATCACAACCACTTTAATTTGTCCAGGATATTCTAGTTCTTCTTCAATCCTCTTGCTAATCTCACGCGCGACTCTTGGAGCAAGCACGTCATCAATCTTTTCAGGTTTAACAATGATGCGAACTTCTCGTCCGGCTTGAATAGCAAAACATTTTTCTACCCCTTCAAAACTCTCGGCAATCTCCTCGAGTTTTTGTAACCGTTTAATATAGGTCTCCAGGGTTTCCCTACGTGCTCCTGGGCGAGCTGCTGAGACCGCATCCGCAGCAGCCACAAGGACTGCAACGATAGTTTTCGGTTCTACATCATTATGATGAGCTTCTATTGCATGAATAATATCACTGGATTCCTTGTACTTCCTGGCAAGGTCAACGCCGATTTGAACGTGTGTTCCTTCCATATCGTGATCTACAGCCTTACCAATATCATGTAGTAGGCCAGCTCGCTTGGCAAGCTGAATATCGACACCTAATTCCGCAGCCATTAACCCCGCTAAATGTGACACTTCAATCGAGTGCTTCAGAACATTTTGTCCATAACTCGTACGGAATTTAAGTCGTCCCAGTAAACGAATTAATTCAGGATGCAACCCGTGCGCGCCTGTCTCAAACGTAGCCTGTTCCCCTTCTTCGCGGATCTTTTGGTCAACTTCCTTCTGAGCCTTCTCGACCATTTCTTCAATTCTCGCCGGGTGAATGCGGCCATCTGCAATGAGTTTTTCCAAAGCAATTCGAGCTACTTCTCGGCGTATTGGGTCAAACCCCGACAAAATAACGGCCTCTGGTGTATCATCAATGATCAGATCAATCCCTGTCAAAGTTTCTAAAGTTCGAATATTACGACCCTCACGGCCAATAATTCTCCCTTTCATTTCGTCACTAGGCAATGACACAACGGAGACCGTCGTCTCTGCCACATGGTCCGCTGCACACCGTTGAATGGCTAAGGCAATAATATTTTTAGCCTTTTTCTCAGCTTCTTCCTTGGCACGAGTCTCAATTTCCTTAATCATGATCGCCGATTCATAACGAACTTCTTCTTCAATTCTTTTAAGTAGTAACTGTTTGGCCTCATCTGAGGTCAGCCCGGATAAACGCTCTAGTTCAGCTTGTTCTTTGTCAACAAGCTGGTTTAAAGCTTCTTTTTGATGTTCTACGTCGCTTTCTTTGCGATGTAAATTTTCTTCTTTGCGTTCAAGGGACTCAATTTTACGGTCTAAACTCTCCTCTTTTTGGAGCAATCGTCGTTCAAGCCTTTGGAGTTCGTTACGCCGTTCTCGAGTTTCTTTTTCTACCTCATTGCGAATATGCATGACTTCTTCTTTAGCAGCTACAACAGATTCTCGCTTCTTGCTTTCAGCAGAAGAATAGGCATTCTCTACAATACGTTTTGCTTCTTCTTCTGCTGATCCAATACCTTTTTCTGCAGTATTTTTACGAATAAGCCAACCTACTAAGATACCCAAAGTTAACCCAATTAAAATGGCGACTAACCCGGTAATAACTGTTACAATTGTTGTGGACATACGTGCACACCTCCTTTATCATAATTTATTTTTACAAATAAAAAAACTGGTTTCCAAAACCAGTCACATTAAGCATAACCTTAAAGACGGGTATTTTCACCCGTTTCCTACACCTCTCGTTAGTCAAAAAAACTTATATTTCCAGCTGACTAGTACGAAATCTATAAGAAAACCTTTAAAGGTTAAATCTTAACAGAGACAGGTCCCTGTTAAGATTTTAATATCATTTGCAAACATTGTCAAGCTTGTCCTAAACAGGTGCGTATTATACAGTAGGATCTACTGTATAATCGTCTGCATGATCGATAGTTTGTAGCTGAAAAAGTACGTTCCTCACCATATCAGAGGGATACCCATGCTGAATAAGCTTCCGGACGATTTTCTGATGAACTGCTAATTCACGGGGTAGAGACTTCTTTGGACTGTCTTGCTGAATCCTTCGGTCCCAGCGCTGGCACTCGCGGATCCACCATTGTTTTGCAAGCGTTAAGCACTGCTGAAACTCGGCCGTGCTTGAGTACGTTGATTCCAACGCTTGCTCAACCACTTCGGGTCCTAAACCCCGATTTTGCAGATCTTGTAGAACTCTTCGACGCGAATAACGTTTAAGCCGGTTTTGCGAAATCGTCAAAGCCAATTCTTGGTCGTTAAGGTACCCTATTTTCTCCATTTTTTCCAGTACATCATGAACTTCCGTGCTTTCATAGCCCTTTTTCAAGAGACGAGTCCCCAGTTCATGATGAGTTAAAGCACGTCGTGTTAAGCAATTCAAAGCAACTTCTCGGGCGCTTTTGAGTGGTTTAGAGCTCGTCAATAGAGCCATCAACTTCCGGTAATTCGTCGGTAGTTTCTGTCGGGTTCATGTTCGCACGAATCAATTTTTCTAGAGTATTGGCCATTTCCGGATGGAGCTTGAGATATTCTTTGACGTTCTCACGGCCCTGCCCTAATCGTTCTCCGTTGTAAGAGTACCAAGCCCCTGCCTTTGTAACAATCTCCATATCAGTGCCAATATCCACGATACTTCCTTCACGAGAAATTCCTTCTCCGTACATAATATCGAAATCCGCTAGTTTAAAAGGTGGAGCGACCTTATTCTTAACAACTTTGACGCGGGTTTTGTTCCCCATAATATCCTGTCCATTTTTAATGGCTTCCTGACGACGTATATCCATCCTGATCGTGGCATAGAATTTAAGTGCCCGTCCACCCGTGGTGGTTTCTGGACTACCAAACATAACGCCTATTTTTTCACGAATTTGATTAATAAAAATGACACAAGTACCGCTCTTGCTAATAGATCCTGTCAGCTTACGTAAAGCCTGAGACATGAGACGAGCGTGCAAACCCACATGACTGTCACCCATTTCCCCCTCAATCTCAGCACGGGGCACCAGGGCAGCAACAGAGTCGATGACAACGACATCCACTGCGGCACTACGCACAAGAGCCTCACAAATTTCTAACCCTTGCTCTCCTGTATCTGGCTGCGCGACCAATAAATCAACAATATTAACCCCTAGTGCCTTCGCATAGACAGGGTCGAGAGCATGTTCTGCATCAATAAAAGCAGCGACACCCCCCATTTTCTGGGCTTCCGCAATAATATGGAGCGCCACGGTTGTTTTACCCGAGGACTCTGGTCCATAAATTTCGATTACTCGTCCGCGTGGTACCCCGCCTACACCTAAGGCAAGATCTATCGCCAATGAACCCGTAGGGATAACATCGATTGCCGCAGGGGATTCCCCAAGTTTCATAACTGAGCCTTTGCCAAACTGCTTTTCAATTTGAGCCAATGCAATGTCGAGTGCTTTCAATTTATTCGTTTCGGCCATTCCGTTTTCCTCCTCATAATGTTTAATAACGCCTTATCACGTTTTAACAAAACATCTGTTCGGTTTATTATAAATGGACCCCTCGACACTTGTCAATTTGTTTATTTCAATCGACAATAAAAATTGTTATATGACAAAAAGCTAACCAGCGGTTAGCTTTTTGACTTAACTAGACATTCTCAGAACAGAACGCTTATTTCAAGAGCACCCAGTATAAAGCATTTAAGTTAATAACCAACATTTTCACGCGCTTTGGCTGGTTCCACACTAACCCTACGCCCTTTAAACATAGCTTGATGCATGCTACTCAAAAATTTAGAAGCGTACTCCGTGGGTACTTCAGCAAACGTAAATCGATCATAAATATTAATCATTCCAACGGCGTTACCAGGTATGCCACTTTCTCTGGCTATCCACTGGCTAATATCCTGAGGGGAAATTTGTTGTACCCTACCGATGTTAATAAAAAAGCGCACCATCCCTACGGCAGCTCCAGTATTCTCAAAATGTATCGCCTCTGGCTCTTTTTCTTCAACACTCGCTCCCTCAACTGCAAACTTTAAGGCAGCTGCTGCGACAACACTGGCATCATATTCCTCGAGCAAATCACCGACAATCTCTTGATAATTTTCTAAGTGATTACTTTTAATGAGTTTAATGAGTTGATTCTTTAAATTTTTGGCCTGATGTTCACTTAAATCCGCCATAGGTGGTAGTTCTTGGCGACGGATTCTTGTCTTGATGAGATTTTCGATCAAACGAAGTTGCCTGTATTCCTTCGGTAAAATCAGCGTTATAGCCTGACCTTTACGTCCCACCCGACCAGTTCGTCCAATCCGGTGCACATAAGAGACGGGATCCTGAGGAATATCGAAGTTAATAACATGGGTAACATTATTAATATCCAAGCCCCGAGCTGCAACATCGGTAGCCACCAATAGCTCCGACTTTCCATCTCTGAACCGCTTCATGACTCGGTCACGGTGCTGTTGGTCCAAATCGCCATGTAACGCATCGGCAAAGTATCCCCGTGCCTCCAGTGCCACGACCAGTTCATCGACGCCACGTTTAGTGCGACAGAAAATAATTCCTTGCCCGATATCCTCACTATCAATAATTCTGCACAAAGCATCGACTTTAATGCTTTCGCTCGTCTCATAAAAAACCTGCTCAATCTGTGGCACTGTTAATTCATCCCGACTAACCGATACGGAACGTGGGTTTTTCATATACGTTTGAGCCAATTTACGGATTCCCAGTGGCATGGTTGCTGAGAAGAGCATCATCTGTCGACCTTCAGCTGGGATTTCCTTTAAAAGACTCTCAATGTCTTTAATAAACCCCATATCGAGCATTTCATCGGCTTCATCTAGCACCACCATTTTAACATGTTGAAGACGAAGCGTACCCCTGTTTAAGTGATCTAATAACCTACCAGGCGTTCCGACGACCACCTGATAGCCCATTCGCAAGGCTCGAATCTGACGATCAATAGGCTGTCCACCATAGATAGGCAGTAGTTTAACCTGTCGATACTTGCCAATTTTGGCTATTTCCTCCGCGACCTGTATTGCCAGTTCACGGGTTGGGGTTACAATAAGCGCTTGTACCGCTAAGAATTTAGGATTCATCGTCTCTGTAATTGGAATTCCAAACGCAGCAGTTTTCCCTGTCCCTGTCTGTGCCTGTCCAATAAGGTCATGACCTTCCAAAGCCAGTGGAATCGCTTCTTTTTGAATGGGGGAAGGCTCTTCAAACCCCATCTCTGACAATGCTTGTAAAACTTGTTCACTTAATTGATGATCTCCAAAGGATTGTAAAGATTCAACCGTCACCTAATTTTATTCTCCTTTCACTGTTTAACATATGCAGGCGCACTTTATTAAGCGCCGCTTGAACGGTCAACTGACGAACAGACTCCCGTTCTCCGTAAAGCTGAATTTTCTCTGCGCTAACACCCTCAGGGGTGGCAAGTCCAATGTAAACAAGGCCGATTGGTTTCTCATGACTACCTCCATCAGGCCCCGCAATACCCGTCGTTGAAAGAGCCAAATCAGAGCCTGCTTTAGTACGAATTCCTTGGGCCATTTCCTTGGCAACCTCTTCACTGACCACACCATATTTGGTAAGAGCTTCTTCACTTACCCCAAGTAAGCCTTTTTTTAGAGCATTAGAATAACTAACGACCCCGCCCAAATAAAACTCAGAACTTCCCGGTTCTTGAGTAAAGGCAGCACCGAGCAGACCTCCTGTACAGGACTCTGCTGTTGCAATCGTGTACTTCTCGTCTTTTAATAGTTGGCCTATGATGCCGAGCATCGTTTCCTGATCACGGCCGAATACTTTGTTTCCTAATCGCCTTCGGATGTCTTCTTCTGCCCCATTTAAAACTTTTTCAGCCGCCCCAGACGTTTTGTCCGAGCTTCTTGCCACCAAGCGAATGTGCATTTCAGCGCGTTTGGCGAGTAAGGCAATCGATACGTTTGGCAGGCCCATCAGATCAACAAGTACTTCCTCAATGGCCGATTCTACCATACCAAACACTTTTAGGACGCGTTCATGCATCCGTTCGGTACCCGGTTTGAGAGTATGTTGCAACTCCGTCCATACATAATTCTCGAACATTGGGGCCATTTCGAAGGGAGGACCCGGCAATATAATAACGGTCTTACCGTTTTTTTCAATCATGGCACCAGGCGCCGTTCCAATGGGATTGGGTAAAATTTTCGAGTCCTTGGGAAAATAAGCTTGTTTCTCATTATTCTTAGGCATAGGGGCTTTGCGACGACTAAAGAACTGTTTAATCTGTTCTAAACTAGAGGGGTCTAACACCATCTCAATATCCATAACTTTAGCAACAAGTTCCTTCGTCAAGTCATCCACTGTCGGACCTAATCCTCCCGTTGTAACGACAAGATCTGAGCGTTCGATCGCCTGACGTAAAACCTGCTCTAACCGTTCGGGATTATCTCCGACCGTCGTATGATAGTCTACTTCAATGCCCAGTAAGGACAGTTTTCCTGCCACGTAGTGAGCACTCGTATTGATGGTTTCGCCAAGTAACAACTCAGTCCCAGTAGAGACAATTTCAGCCTTCATATAGCTTATCACTCTCCTAATATCAACGCAAATCTTAAACCATTATAGTCCATATTAGTTATTTCTAACTAATCCCATTCCTATTCTTCCCATTATATAAAAAAAGAACCCCTAAATTAGAGGTTCTAGAGGTTCAAGCGACATCTTGTAGATAGTTTCGCAAAGTATCACCACTCAAAGTTTCCTCATCGGCCAGAATGTCGGCAATTCTCAATAAGACATCTTTCTTCTTCTTAATCAGTATCCTCGTTCGTTCCTCGAGATCTGCTAAGATAGAACGCGTCACAGGTTGGCGCTGCTCTGCACTCAAGAGAGACACATCAGTGACACCTAAAGAAGACATCCCTGCGAGAAGCAACTTCTCAACCAAACTAAGGGCTTGTTCATAATCACCCATAGCACCCGTACTTCTCATACCTAGAATCTCCTCTTCCGCGAGTGCCCCTGCCAAAGCCACCATAATCTGATCTTCCAGCATCGCCTGTGTATACAGATATAAATCATCCTTGGGATAATGACGAACATACCCCAAAGCGTTACCACGTGAACGAATCGAAATCTGAGCAACGGAGTTGGGTCTGACCTTTTCCGCAAGCATTGCATGTCCGCTCTCGTGAATCGCTATTCGCCTCAGTTCCTCTGCCGAAGGTTTCCGATCAAGTTTCTCTCCTAACATCACTTTCTCGACGGCTTCATGCAGATGGTTCTCAGTAATCTCATTCGACTTTTCACGCAAGGCAAAAATTGCCGCTTCATTAGTTACGCTCTCCAAATGAGCTCCTGAGAATCCGAAGGTTTCGTGAGCGATTTCCTCGATATTAACCGCTTTTGCTAACGGTTTATTTTTCGTGTGTATTTTCAAAATAGCCATTCTTCCTTCTTTGTCAGGAAGATCGACTTTAACTTGACGGTCAAAACGCCCTGGTCGAAGTAATGCAGGATCCAAGATATCAGGACGGTTCGTTGCCGCCATGACTAAAATATGGGCTCCTTGCTCTGCTTTTAAGCCGTCCATTTCCACTAATAGTTGATTCAGGGTTTGGTCATACTCATGATGGGAAACATTGCTTCCGCGCTTAGCCCCTAAAATATCCATTTCATCAATGAAAATGATGGCACTCGTTTTCTTTTCCTTCTTGACCATTTCTCGTGCTCGCCTAAATAGTCCGCGGACCCTTTCTGCGCCCACACCTGCATACATCTCTACAAATTCGCTCCCCGACACCGACAGGAAAGCCGAGTTAGTGTACTTAGCCGCTGCTTTAGCTAATAGGGTTTTCCCTGTGCCTGTCGGGCCTGATAATAATATGCCTTTCAACGGGCGAATCCCTAAGGCTTTCATCCGATCTGAGTACAGTAAAAAATCCAGTGCTTCTTGAAGTTCCTTTTTGGCTACACTCTGTCCGCCGATATCCTCAAAATTGATGGCAGTCGTTGCTATGGACACTCCATTACCATTTTTCAGAACTTGTTTGGAAAGTACAAATGTCCAAACTAAATAAGCGCCCACAAGCAGTAACCCAACTGGAAGCACATTGTAGCCTATGAGCAATAGGAAGGCGAAAATACCCACTCCCAGGCCTATTGAAATATCAAGTAGTTTCATGCTCTCTCCTCCTATCTCTAATCGACTTTACTGTTTTACAGTCGGTAAATAGTTGACGTTTCCATCCCGTTCAATCACTTCAACCAGTTGAGCATCTCCTTGATTCAAAACCACGTACAAGGCATCACTATCTATTTGTAATTCAAGCTGAATTCCTGCATTTTCTGCTTGGATTCTAACCTTTTGTTCCATTCCTGTAAAATCACCTAGAGCCAATCCTTCTTGTAAAGCAAACTGCATTTGACCCAGTATTATTTTGAGGTCATCGTTATTCTGGTCAAGAAATCTAATCGGTAGAGTCACGTCAAGTTTTTGGAGGGAAAGGCTAGCTTGTCGTAGGTTCGTCATCTTGTTGGTTGCCACATCCAGCTCTTTCACGCCTTTAATTTTTATGACTTTAGCAGAAATAACGCCAGGTATTTGCTGACTTTGCTGCATTATTGAAACATCAACCCACTCTTTTTGATAGATAACCTTACCCCCTAATAACAAGGCAAATATCAGGAAGCCAACTAGGCTTACCAGCAGTATTCGCTGTTTTACCAACTCATCTTCCTCCCATCTGATATACTTTATGCTATATCGACAGTATATCACGGAGTATATCACTTCGAGGGAAGATCTTATATCCATATATGCCAAATAAATACAATAAAGAGTGAGACCATTAGGGGCACAATGCTTAGCACCTAACCGTCTCACTCTTTATAAAGGAACCATGACCGAGAACCTACTTATGTAATAATTTCCGAGATTTCATCAAATAATCAACCCCAGAGATGATCGTAAAAAACAAGGCAATGTATAAAAAAGGTTGTCCAATGTGAAGTCCAATGAGTGATAACGGCCAGTCCTTCAGTAAGATTGCTGAAATCGCAATAATTTGGGTTACAGTCTTAATCTTACCGAGGTTACTAGCACTGATGACAACTCTGTCTACAGCGGCTATGGCGCGTAGACCGGTCACAGCAAACTCTCTTGCCAAGATGATCCACGCCACCCAAGCAGTGACCGATCCCAGCTGTACCAAGGAGATTAGGGCAGCAGAAACCAAAAGTTTATCGGCCAGCGGATCCATGAATTTACCCAAATTAGTTACCTGGTTACGCTTACGAGCGATATAACCATCTAAGCCATCCGTGGCGGCCGCCAAAATAAAGATCATTGCTGCCACAACATCTTGATGAGGAAAAAGCGCATGACCTTCGGGGATTTTAAGCAGTAAGAAGGTCATAAACACAGGTATTAATATAATGCGGGCCATCGTTAAGCGATTGGGTAGATTCACAAAACAACCTCTCCTACTAAATCGTAGCTATCCGCCTCAAGGATGCGAACTTTGACCAGGTCACCCGCCTGAATCGAGGTCTGAGATCCAGTAATATAAACTTGTCCATCGATTTCTGGTGCGTCTCCTTCGGTCCGTCCCATCCAACGTCCATCGGACTGTTTCTCCTCAATCAATACCCTAACAACCTGGCCGATCCATCGTTGTTGCCTCGTTAGAGAGATTTTTTGTTGGAGCTGCATGATCCGATCTCGGCGTTGTTCACGAACCTCTGGTAAAATTTGATCGTCTCTTTGACCTGCTGGCGTATTCTCCTCTTGAGAA
>DASRMG010000154.1:0-7419 GCA_035648035.1 Desulfosporosinus sp.
GCCTTAGAAGATCTCAAAAACCCATATACTGATCAGAAGCTGGCCGACCTACTCAAGGCCAAAGATATGAAGATTTCTAGGAGGACAGTGGCTAAGTACCGTGACGAATTGAGGATTGCGGCGACGACTGTCAGGAAACGGTACTAGCTGGGGGAAAGTCGCCGCCTCGAGAAGTCACGAAACACTCGGTCAGCCCCTACGGTCGTTGGACAAACTAAGGCTCAAGTTCCTGATGCAAGCGGGCGGGGTTCCAACTATATGCGTCGGCAGTGTGCTTTGCTGTCCATGGCGCACCCTGCACTATACACGCCCTGTGTCGTCGTCCGTGACACAATGGCAACTTCGCACGTCCACTGGCCAAGGATGGCCGAGTGTCCCTGTAGCCAAGGACGGCGAGTCCCGCTATAGGTGGGAGGCTCTTGAGCCAAGTTTGTTTAGTTAGAGAGTATAAGACGTGAGATATTAAGTGTAGAATATTTTTATTTACAATTCATATTGATTTATCTAGTAAATAGTTGTATCATTACGATAGGTTAATTCAATTAATTTAATATTTTTATGTGGGCCAGAGATAAAGAGCCAATACATAAAAACTTAGACTGCTAAGTTTTTATGTATTGGCTCTCTTTATTTCTAGATCTCCGAAACACATTATATTAATTTATCAGTTATATATCAGTTATTATCCTCAAAATGAAGGTGATAAAATCTACATCATAGAGAGAAAAAGTTGTTTAGTGTTAGTTAGTCATCACTTGAGGTGAGTGATTATATAAAATTATGAGGGGGAAAAGAAATCCATGAAAAGAAACGGGAAAATATTGGCATTGTTGTTGGTTACTTTTTTGATGATCACAACGCTAGCAGGTTGCAGCAAGGCGGCACCAACATCAGCCACCACACCAACCGCAGGAGCAAAGCATGTTCTGAAGCTTAGTAATGTGTTTACTGCTGAACAGCCACTGAACATTACTCTCAAAGAGGTTGCAGACAACATTAAGAAAAGGACAAACGGTTCTATTGAAATCCAGATATATCCTAACGGAGAAATACCGAACTCACAAGATGGCGTGGAGCAGGTTGTTAGAGGAGCAGATCTTATTTTAGTTGACTCACCAAGCAATATGGGAAGCTGGGTGCCTGACTATGATGCGTTTTTAGGCCCAATGCTCTATACATCACAAGAGGAATATTCCAAAATGTGTAAAACAGATCTAGCCAAGAGCATTAACAAGATGGCTGAAGCCAAAGGAATCAAGGTTCTTTCCCTTGATTATACTTTCGGGTTTAGAAGTCTTGGCGGTCAAACCGCCATAAACACTCCTGCTGATCTGAAAGGCAAGAAGTGGAGAGTCCCGAAGAGTCAGCTTTGGATTGATACGTTGACCGCCATGGGTTCCAATCCAGTTCCTACAGCGTGGAGTGAAGTTTTCAGCGGTATGCAGTCAGGTGTCTTTGATGGATTTGAGACCTCTGTCAGCGATATGTATGATAACAAGTTGCAGGAGGTAGTCAAGAATGTATCCCTCACCCGTCACTTCCTTGGTACGACCGGCGTAATGCTATCCACTAAAGTTTGGGGTACTCTGTCTCCTGAAGAACAAAAGATTATGGAAGAGGAATTCCTTGCAGGGGCTATCAAGAATAACGAAAGAATGGTAGTTGTTGAGGCTGATGCTCGTAAGGGAATGGAAGCTGCTGGAGTCAAATTTAATGAGGTTGACGTAGAAGCTTTTAGAAAGGCTACTGCAGTGGTCTTTACTAAAAACGACAAATTTACGCCAGGTATATATGACAAGATTAATGCCGAGCTCAAAACAATCAGAGGCAAATAATTTAAAAGTATAATACTTATTTGAAGTCTTGTAGCATTGTATTTAAGCCAACTTCAACACAATGTCCGAATGTATGATTACTGTGTTGTGTTGTAAGTTGGCTTATTTCCTTCAAAAGATTCATTTCACAAAAATATATTGTTATATCACAATTGGAGGTGCTAGACGATGCTGAAAGTGATAACAAAAAACCTGCGTAATATTGACCAAATAATCAGTGGCGTGTTCTTAGGTCTGCTAATCATTATTGTGGTAGTAAATGTCTTTTTAAGATATTTTGTTGGCACGATATTCAATTGGGGAGAGGAACTGGCAACTATTTTTTTCATATGGAGCGTGTACATTGGCGCGGCTTATTGCTACAGAGAGGACCGGCATATTGGAATAGATATGATTTACAATATGTTCCCTAAGCCACTTCAAAAAATACTGGATATTTTGACAGACATAACGCTTATCACCTTAAACGGGGGGATAACGTATCTTGGAGTTATACTAAGTATTAATTCAGATGGAAAAACTTCCTTCATATTAAAGTTGCCTTATTGGGTTATCGATGCCTCAATAGTGGTAGGTTTTGGATTAATGACAATATATGGTGTAATAAAACTCATTTCGAGGTTTAAAAAAGCAAATAGTGAGAACGGCAATGAAACTGTTTTATACACTGACACGATGTGAGTATTAAAACGTAATCATGAGATATGAAGATTCGGAAAGGAAGAGTTACTTTGGGCGAACTCACATTTGTAAGTTATTTACCGCTAATACTATTATTCATTTTCTTCTTTCTAAGGATACCAGTTGCTTTCTCTCTGCTATTAACTTCTATGATTTATTTCTTCTTTATTAACACTGCCATGCCTGTTGATTTGGCATTGCAGAACCTTATAAGCGGACTAGAATCTTTTCCTCTTCTCGCCATCCCATTTTTCATTACAGCTGGGGTTGTAATGAACTATTCCGGTCTCAGCAAACGAATCATGGAATTTGCTGATCTCTTGGTAGGTCACATGACTGGTGGTTTGGGACAGGTGACAGTTATTATGAGTACGATTATGGGAGGTGCCTCGGGTTCTAGTAATGCCGAGACAGCAATGCAATGCAAAATGCTCGTGCCTGAGATGCGTAAAAGAGGCTACAGTTTGCCCTTCTGTGCAGCAGTAACCGCAACCTCTTCCATCATTCCTGCTCTGATTCCACCAGGTATTGTCATGATCATATATGCTATGGTTGCAAGGGTATCTGTAGGTAAGATGTTCATGGCAGGATTCGTACCTGGTTTGATTCTTGCCACTACACTCATGATAACAGTATATTTAGTCTCAAAAAAAGAGGGTTACGGTAAGTCTAGAGATAAGATGGCTTCTCCGAAGGAAATTCTTAAAGGTGCAATGGATGCGCTGCTAGCGTTGTTTATGCCATTTGGTATTATAATGGGGTTGCGTTTCGGTTTGTTTACCCCCACTGAAGGTGGTGCCATCGCGGTAGTTTACTGTATGGCCGTAGGTATGTTTGTTTATAAAGGGATAAAGCTTAAAGATATTGTTCCAATTATGCAAGAGTCTTTCACATCGACAGCTGAAGTCGTTTTCATTATTGTTGGAGCCAATATTTTTGGACTTTATTTAAGTTGGGAGAGAATCCCTCATCAATTATCTCAACTGTTGTTGGGATTAACGACCAGCCCATTTGTCTTTCTACTGGTCATTAACGTGTTTTTCCTCATTCTCGGTATGTTCATAGAGGCAGGGCCTGCCATTATTATCCTTGTACCACTACTCATAGCTCCTCTTAATGCGCTTCATATTGACCTTATTCATTTTGGAATCATAATAACCCTTAACCTCGTCATTGGCGGTATTACGCCTCCTTTTGGCTCTATGATGTTTATTGCTTGTCAGATTCTGAAAGTTCCTATTAACGCATTTGCAAGGGCAAATTTACCGTTCCTGATAACATCAATGCTCGTGTTAGCTCTCATCACATACGTTCCATGGATCGTAATGGTTCTTCCCAATATGTTTAAATAGTTAGAGTGTGAAAGATTGGAGCAGCGAAGACGAAATATTCATAATAAGAGAAGCGGGGTACTAATGTGATACATAACAAGATTACTGAGGCTGATATAGTTGTAGTTGGCGGTGGGAGTGCGGGAGTCGGTGCGGCAGTAGCCGCCGGAAGGTCAGGTGCAAAAACCATACTAATTGAGGCATCCTATCTATTAGGCGGAATTATTGCCAAAAGCCTTGGCATGCCCCTTGATGCAGCTTATCCGTACGACGTGCCCATAGGCGGGATCTGTGAGGAGTGGCTGCAACGACTTTATAATTATGATCCTCCCGCTGCTACCAAAAGGCAGTGTCTCTTAAAAGGCTTTGGTATCGAAACTTTCTACGATCCAGATTATGGCATCCATGAGCTGTTTGAGCTTTGTAGTGAGGCTGGTGTGGTGGTTATCCCAGGAGCGGTCGGGCTTGATATGGAAATGAAGGATGAATACACAGTAAAAAGTGTGATCTATTACGATAAAGGCGGTAGGCATGATATTATCACCAAATATGTTATAGACTGCACTGGTGACGGCGACATTGCTGCCAATGCAGGCATTCCATATGTCAAGGGTGATGGAAATGGCGACATGATGGCAGGCACGGTTACTTTCATGATGGCTAATGTAAATATTGACGTGGCATTTAATGATGCTCAAGATCCATTCAAAAGGGATATTGTTAAGAAGGCCCAAGCTGAGGGTAAAATGCATCCTGAAATGTACAATCTGTACCAACTAAAAGGGCAAAGAAGAAACACCGTGCTTTTTAATTGTGTCCACATCAAAGGGATCGATGGTACGGATATTATGGACGTTAACCGTAGTACGCTTGAGGCAAGAAAGATTGCTTTTGAATTGGTCAAGTATATTATCAAAGAGCTTCCAGGCTATGAGAATGCCTATCTAGAGAGTATGGGATCGACAATAGGAATACGTGAAACCAGAAGGTTGGAGGGCGTCTACGAACTTTCTGCTGAGGATTGTTTATCTGGCAGGAAGTTTCCTGATGGTGTTGTTGCCTGTAACACATCAGTGGATGATGTACTCAGAGGAAAAAGCATGAAGTCGGTGGTAAAGCACGATTCTCTAATAGAGCGTGGAGTTTATTTTACCGTTCCTTTCAGTAGCCTTATTCCTAAAAAACATAAAAATATTTTATTTGCAGGAAGATGCTTGAGTGCAGATTTTACTGCTTTGGCCATCGCTCGTAACATTTCTACCTGCTTCCTAATGGGTCAGGCTACGGGAGTGGCCGCTGGTCTGGCTCTAAAAGAGAATTTAGCGGTGCAAGATGTTAATAGGGATGAATTAATTGGGCTCTTAAAGAACCAAGGAGTAAATGGCTTGTATGGAGATGAAATAGTTATTACAAAATCTTAGCAGTGTGGATATTCATGACTATATGTACACCGACATTTACGCTCTCTAACTCCTAGAATTCCTAGGGAGAAGGAGTATAGCCAGTTACTTTCTTTGCTCCTTTGCTGGGCTTGTCTTAGGCCTTATCCAAACGCTTTGTGCTAATCGAAAAGTTAGGCAATTTGATAAAAAAGGCTTAGAGAAGAAGAAAAGCCACTGGTGGAAGCGTTACATGCGGTTCCTCCAGTGGCTTTTTTATTGTTGTTGGCATTTTGCGACATTTTTGTGAGGAGAAACTAAGTGCACGTGGTGTGTATGGGATAGAAATCTAATTATTAAAACAAAAAAGTTTTAGATTACAGGGGAGGATTTGCCATGAAAAGATACGTTATGGCCCTTGACCAAGGGACCACCAGTTGCCGTGCGATTCTTTTTGACAAGGATAGCAAAATCGTTGGAGTGACTCAAAAGGAGTTTGCTCAAATCTACCCTGAGGCAGGTTGGGTTGAGCATGACGCTGAGGAAATCTGGAGCACACAATATGGAGTCATTGCAGAGCTGATTGCCAAAACAGGCATTAAAGTAGATGAAATTGCATCCATCGGGATTACTAATCAACGTGAGACGACGGTGGTCTGGGATAAGAACACAGGTAAACCTGTGTATAACGCAATTGTGTGGCAGTGCCGCAGAACCACAGTCATTTGCGACGAGTTAAAGGCTAAGGGTTACGAAGAGTTGGTTCGAGAAAAAACAGGACTTGTGGTGGACGCTTATTTTTCTGGAACGAAGGTAAAGTGGATTTTAGATAATGTTGAAGGAGCTCGTTTCAAAGCTGAAAAGGGTGAGCTGTTGTTTGGAACGATGGATACCTGGTTAATCTGGAAACTGACCGGTGGAAAAGTGCATATCACGGATTACTCGAATGCTTCCCGAACTATGATGTTTAATATTCGAGAATTGCATTGGGATCAAGAATTATTAGAAATGCTTGACATACCACCAAGAATGTTGCCAGAGGTACACAATTCCAGCGAAGTCTATGCTAACACAGATGCAGGAGTATTCTTGGGTTTTGAGATTCCTATCGCAGGTGTTGCAGGTGACCAGCAAGCAGCTTTGTTTGGTCAAACGTGTTATGAACCAGGGGACGCTAAAAACACCTATGGTACAGGGTGCTTTATGCTGATGAATACAGGAAGCAAAATATACACCTCGAAACATGGTTTGTTGACTACCATTGCGTGGGGTATTGATGGCAAGGTGGAATATGCCTTAGAAGGAAGTATCTTTATTGCGGGTGCAGCAATTCAGTGGTTGCGCGATGGTTTGAAAGTCATTGATGTTGCTCCGGATTCCGAGTATTTCGCTAAAAAAGTCAAAGATACTGATGGCGTGTATTTTGTTCCTGCGTTTGTTGGTTTGGGTGCTCCCTATTGGGACATGCGTGCTAGGGGAGGGATTTTTGGCCTGACTAGGGGAACCACCAAAGATCATATTATTCGGGCGGCGCTGGATTCCTTAGCATATCAAACTAAAGATGTTTTAGGTTCCATGGAGGCTGATTCTGGAATTTCCTTAAAGTCGTTGAAAGTTGACGGAGGTGCTGTCACCAATAATTTCCTAATGCAGTTCCAAGCAGATATTCTAGGGACTCGGGTTGACAGACCTGAAATTATTGAGACCACGGCACTGGGCGCTGCCTACCTCGCAGGTTTAGCAGTTGGCTTCTGGTCGAGTAAAGAAGACCTGGCGAGTCGCTGGTTGCTCGATCGACGTTTTGAGCCCGACATGGAAGAAGAAAAGAGATCGAAACTTTACAAGGGTTGGTTGAAAGCAGTAGAACGGTCCAAAAACTGGGAAGAAGACTGAGTGCTAGTTAAGCTATCGGAAAAATACTCAACTAATCATTGGCTATTCCTAGATGAAAAAAATAATATAGGGCGGCTCAGAGATTAAGAGAAGCCACCAAAGAGGCCATTGCATAACAACGGTTCCTTTAGTGGCTTTTCTATTTGAGGGAAGGAGGACATACGGATGCGTGAGATCGATACCCACGTTGTGGTTATTGGAGGGGGAGCGACAGGGGTTGGCATATTGAGAGACCTTAGTCTGCGTGGAATACCAGCGCTCTTGTTAGAACAAGGAGATTTGGCACATGGGACAAGTTCA
>DASRMG010000155.1:0-26265 GCA_035648035.1 Desulfosporosinus sp.
ACAACAATGATCATAACACGATGTTTAGCGATAGAGGTCTAACGTGTCAACTAATTAATCTGAACAATATGGTGTGAGTTATCAAAGAACGTTCGAGTTGGGTTTGAACCATCAACCCTAGCTCTATCTTACAAGGAGGTATATTTTTGAGTATATTTGATTCGATGAAAGATCAGAAATTTGTTTTTGGTTCAGTTTTAGTCATTGCTAATAGGATGGATACTTTACTTGAGAGAGAACTAAAAGAATATGATGTAACGGCTAAGCAATGGCTGTTGACAGCCGTTCTAGCTAATTCATTTGACCAACCTCCCACAATAAAAGAAGTAGCGAGAGAAATGGGAAGCTCTCACCAAAATGTCAAGCAGCTTGCTTTAAAGCTTGAACAAAAGGGCTTGCTTGTTTTTGAAAAAGATAAAAAGGATGCTCGAGTGACAAGACTTAAATTAACAAATCAAATTTATGAGTTCTCGCAATTAACGCAATCAAAAGCGACAAGCTTTACTCAAGCCTTGTTTAAGGGGATTGAGACAGAGGATATGTCAAAGGGAAGAGCTATGCTTCAGAAAATGCTCTCTAATTTAACAGAGATGGACCAAACAGAAAGGGATGAGTGAACGATGAAAACAATGATTATTTATAGCACTACCTATGAATATACCAAAGATTGTGCAGAAAGATTAAAGGAGTATCTCGCAGGTGAGGTTATTGTTGTTAATGCAACGACTGATGTCATTCCACAATTAGATGATATTGACAACGTCCTTATTGGTGGCTCGATATATATGGGGAAGATACAAAAGAACATGAAAGAATTCTGTGCATCAAATGTTGCTTTACTGAAAGACAAAAGACTAGGGCTATTTTTATGTTGCGGTTTGCCTGAGAAATTTGAACAAGCTATGGCAGATGCATTCCCACAAGAATTATTAAAAAATGCACTTGCAAAAGAATGCTTTGGAGGAGAACTGAGGACCAAAAGGATGAACTTAGTCCATAAGATGATAGCAAAATTAATGATAAAAGCAGCCGTTAAAGAAGGGAAAGAACTAATAAAGCAAATGCCTGAAAACATCGGGAAAATGGCAGCAACTTTTAATCGATGATGAGAATGAGAGAGGGGTTCTGATTATGAAGTGGTTTCTGGGTGTTGTTATGTTTTTACATGGCTTGATTCACCTTCTTGGTGCTGTGGATGAATTGGGTCTTGCAAAGATTGAAGGATTTTCCGGTAACACGTTGTTTCTAATTCCACAGAATATACACCCAGTATTTGGAGCATTTTGGTTCATTGCTGTTGTAGCTTTTTTGATGGCTGCCTTCGGTTTAGTGGCAGATCGGCAATGGTGGAGGGCAGTTACCATTGGAGCAGTAATATTGTCACAAATCTTGATTCTAATCTGGTGGCCCGACGCGAAATGGGGAACTATAGTTAACGTATTAATCATCATTGGAGGAACTGTTAATGGAAGAGTTATTTCTAGTCGAGGCGCAAGCTCTAGTAGAACTAAATAACATAACTGGTGAACAGTATTCTGATTAAGAGATCTAGAAGGAGCATATTATGAAGACTATATACGATAATGATGAGTTGGATTTAAAGACAGCTCAAACCACCATTTTCTACTATACAGGTACAGGTAACTCATTATGGGCGGCTCGTGTTCTGGCGAGGGAACTAGGCAATACTGAACTCATATCTATTGTGGACTGGGATGTCAAGAAGCACAAGATTAATTCACCTGTGGTAGGTTTGGTTTTTCCGGTACATATATGGGGCGTACCCGGCCGGGTATTAAAGTTCTTGAATGAATTAAAAGCAATGTCAGCTGACTATGTCTTTGCCATTGCTAATAATGCTGGTCAAGTATCTAGTACATTGATACAGTTGAACAAGGAAATGAAATCTAGGGACTATTCATTATCAAGCGGATGGTCTATCGTCATGCCTTCTAATTATATCCCCTGGGGAGGTCCCGGTTCCTTGGATGAACAGAATAAGTGCTTGAAGGATGCGGAGATAAAGCTATCCACTATTGCGGAGAAAGTTCGGAGAAGGGTTAAGATGCCGGTCGAGAAGGGCCCTATGTGGCAAAGAATACTTTTTACTGGGTTTTATAAACTTGCGTTCTCGATGGTTCATAAGATGGATGATAAATTCTGGGTAGATGAGCGTTGTAATCACTGCGGTCTCTGCGTTAACATGTGTCCAGCTCAAAACATTGATATCCAAAACGAGAAATTAATATGGCACAATCAGTGTGAGCAATGTTTGGCTTGTATACAATGGTGCCCTCAAGAGGCTTTGCAGTATGGAAAAAAGACATCTGCTTACTCTAGGTATCATAATCCCGAGGTCAAATTGAAGGATTTGACATAAGCTTTTTTCGAAGCCCTGCATCTGTTTCTTCTGAAATGCTATTTTGTGTTGCCATTTCATAACCTGCCAGGATTTTCTATTTTCGCAATTAAGAAAATAGATGAAAATAAGAATTATTATCCAAGTGCCCAGAGTATTCGCGTAATAAATAGTTGGTACAAATAATCTTACGTGGGACGGAATTTATGAAGAATAGGCGTTGAGAATATGACACAAGAACATCAATCGGTTAAAGAAATGTGGAAAGATTATTTAATGGTTACTGACGATCATATCATCAAAGCGAATAGAAATTATACTTCCTGGTACTTTTGTGACAATGAAGAAGATGCTAATGATTTAGCAAAGTTAGTTAAGCAGGGGGTAAAGAGAGCTACTACTGGATTATATAATTCTTATAAAGTGGAAGGCGAACCGTTACCTCAAGTGGGAGACTTTAATATAATTACTGACTGGCAGGGCATTGCCCAATGTATCATAGAAACAAAAATTGTATCTATACTGCCTTTCAAAGATGTAACCGAAGAATTTGCAGAAATAGAAGGTGAAGGTGATAAGTCTCTAAAGTATTGGAAAGAGGTGCATGTTGAATTTTTTACTAGAGAACTATTAGAGCATAAAAATAAATTTGAAGTGAGTATGTTGGTTGTATGCCAGGAGTTCGAAACAGTCTATAAATAAATGGGACGCAGCATACTCATTGAAGTGAGCCCTTGTGAACTATTTTTACTGGTCAGTTATCCTGTATTGATCATTTCATATAGTCACTTATCCTCATCTGGAATAGGGAAAACAATAAAGAAGGTTGTGCCATTAGAACTGGAATTAATATGAATTTTGGCGTCATGAGATTGCGCAATTTTGTAGCAAATTGTAAGTCCCAATCCAGTCCCATTATCTTTCGTCGTAAAGAAGGGTGTCCCTAGCTTACTAAGATTTTCTGGAGGAATACCACATCCCTCATCCGAAATCGTCAGCACTACCTTGCCATCCTCCAGATAACTTTTAATGATTAAAAAACCTCGTTCCGGCATTGCCTCAAGTCCATTGCGTGTTAAATTAAGGATCAGTTGGGTGATTTCATTTCCATTGAGTTCTAGGTTGGGAATCTCTCCCGGAATGAAACTAAGTTGTTTGTGTTGGGTAAGAGCGTCTGCTTCTATTAAGGGATATAAATTATGTACAATGTCATTAAGGTCTTGGAATCGCAGTTCAGCTTCTTTTGTTCGAGCCAGCGAGAGAAATTCTGTAATAATTGCGTTTGCCCGATCTAGCTCTGAAATCATCAGGTCAAATGTAGGTTTCTGAGTAATATTTACAGGTCTTGAACTCAACAGTTGCAGATAACCACGCACCGTCGTCATTGGATTCCTTATTTCATGACCGATTCCCGCAGCTAATTGGCCTACAAGACTGAGGCGGTCCACCCTAGTCATCTCTTCTTGAATGCGCTTTTTCTCGGTAACGTCAATGAGACCTGTAATGTGGCAAGGCTCGCCATCCCAATAGAATAATTGGCTCCAGCTAAGACCATGGCGAATTTCACCAGATTTGGTTCGAAAGTCAAGTTCTGCATTCTCGATTTTTCCCTGTTCCATAAGAATCTTCCCAAGGGCCTGTCGCTTGTCCCTTTCTACAAAGAAATTCAACTCTCCTGCAGTGTGACCGATAATCTCTTCTCGAGTATAGCCGGTATTAAAACATAAAGCCAGATTACAATCTATGAATTTATCCTCTTTAACAGTGGCCAATGTCATCATAATAGGTCCGCTGTGAAACGCTTTGGAGAATTTTTCTTCGGATAGACGAAGGGCCTCTTGGACTATTTTACGCCTTGTGATATTACGGAAATAACAAGTCATTCCATTTTCAATTGGGTAGGCACTGATCTCAAACCATTTATTCCCTAGCATCTCAGAAATTATTTCAAACGAAACAGGCCTCTTTTCACTCATTACTTCCTGATAGTGTCGTATCGCGATATCATTAAGCTTAAATACGTCAGTGATTTTTTTCCCCAACAACTCATCGCGAGATTTTTCGAAGGCTATTTCTGCCGCCCGATTCATATCTGTTAATTGCCAGTCCATATCAATTGCATAAAAACAATCATTCATAGTTTCGAGAATTAAAGCCTTCTCTTCTTGAGACTTCATTAATTTCTGGCGAGCTAATTTTAGTTCAGTAATATCCATATAATAAACAGACAACCCATACTCATCGGGGTATACAGTAATTTCATACCACCTGTCTTGCTTTATAAACCCAAGACTTTCAAAGGTAATTGGTATGCCGTCGCGCTTAGCCTTACGAAAATTTATTTCAAACAGCGTTCCTTGTGCTTTAGGCATAACTTCCCAAAAAACTTTATTTAAAATATGTTCTCTCTTTTTCAGAAATAACTCTTCTATTTTTTTATTTACATATTTTAAATTCCATTGATTATCTAACACGAAGAAAAAAGCTTGAATATTATTGATAATATCCGCTACGAGTTCGTTACTATTAGAAAGGTCCTGCTCTAATTTTGAGTTTTGGGTCAGTTGTTTTGTCCATTCCACTTGCATTCTTTTCATATCAGTAATGTCATTATAGGCAAACAGAATACATTCTTGATGATCGATTTGTATCTTCTCAGCTGAAACAATAACAATGCCTTTTAAACCATATTTCATAATAAATGAACCTTCAAAGTTTTGGATTAACCCTTGTGTCTCTAAAATCTCTAGCTGTTGTTTAAATTCACGTTCAGGCACACCAAGTTGGATGGGGGTTCTGCCAATAACCTCTGCACGCTCGAACCCCTTTGACTCAAGAAACTGACGGTTTGCATCGATATATGTATGGTCATCGGCCCTAATAATGGTCATCATATGGGGACTAAATTGAAACGTATTATGGAATCGCTTTTCAGCATTTTTCAGAGCGTCTTGTTCCCTTTTTCGATCGGTTACATCATTGACAATCGCTATGCATGCGTATTGGGCCTTGGGCAGCCTAAAGCTAGATAAGTCAGCGATAAAGCTTCTTCCGTCCTCTGTAACGATTTCCTTTTCTTGTTTCTTACTCGAATTCAACCATGAATTGGAGCATACTGATCGGGACAATTTTTCAAAAGATGCGGATAATTGGCGTTGCTGTTTTAAATTTTGGCTGAGTAATATGGGCCCATTTCTATCAAAAATTGCCAAATTGAGGGAGCTGGAGTTTATTATGGAATTTAAAATGGCTGCTTTACTGAAAAAATCATAACTCCAGTAATAAACGTTGAATAATAGGGTAGTTGCTAAGGGAGTGATCGTTAAAAAGGGAACGGAAACTAGCTTAAAAACCTTTGCATAATCGATCTGGGGGAGGCAGATAATAATGACAATTTCAATTAATACCATGACAAAGCCCATGATAAACCAAAATAATAGATTCCTTCTAATTTTGCTACGCTTCACATATCTACTCAACATACTTCCAAAACAGGCGAAAATAACGATCTCAGCTATTCCACCTATTACACCAGGTCCGCCCATAGTATATCGATATAGTGAACTTATGATTGCCGCGATCAATGCAGTGATAGGACCTCCAATAAAACCTGCCATCGTCATAGGGATATGTCGAAGATCAAAAAAATGACCTTCTAAAGGGAAAAGTTTAGTATGCATTATAAATATAGTAATAAGGCCGAACATAACACCTATAATGTATCGCGAGTATTTTTGAGGGATCGATAAGTCTACTATTATAACAATGTTGCAGAGAAATAAAATCACAATAAGTGTAATAAATAAATTATAGGCCACAATAAATCACCTCATTTACTTGTAAGATTGATAGGCTAAGCATTCTTGGTTACTTTATTGTTTTGACTATTGAAATTAAAGTTGGTGGCAGGAAGAGAGATCAACCTTAATATAGATTGTGAATATAAGGGCATATACGTGAACTATTACTTGCAATTTTTCCTCCCCAATCTCTGAGGTGTATTATAACTGAAGATTATTACAAAGTCTATTATATATTCTTTAGAATATTGCAAAAAACCTTTAATTAATTCAATATTTGCAATTATATTTCTAGCGATACAAACGAACTCAATTATTTCTCTTAGTATCAAATTCGGTTTATACGTATTCTCCTTTAATTACAAAAAACGAACCCCGAATTGTTCCAGCTAGTTTAGACTTCTGCCTAGCAAACTTAAACTTCCCTTCTAACTCCTTTGGTATCTCCATACCGTCAGATAGCTTAAAACCAGCGGCCCGCTTCTTAGCGTTATCAACCCCAATAAGAAGATTGAAATAGCCCTTGAGGAAACAGCCGAAATGACAAGGAGTCAGTTAATAGAAGTAGGCCAAACTACCGCAGATGAAACGGATCAAGTTCTACAGGCCATGCTCAAAGGCGGAGACATTGAAAAAGTTGTTGGTAAAGTAGAAGTATATAGGATTAAGAAAGCTGCTAAGGAGTTTAACAGCAATTTGTGATTATATCAGCACTCTTCGGATTGACACATGCTTTAGGTACTACAGAAGTACATTATTAGTTTCAGTTCTTTCAGGATTTTTGCTAGTGCAGTCATTGACTCCAAAAAATACAATTTGTGATTGTTATCCGCCTAAATGAAGAGCGACTTACCACGAGTGGTAAGTTGCTCTTTTTTTGCGTCAAAGGTACTATTCTTTTAATATTGTTTAGTATATAATATTATATGAATAACAATATTATATACTAAACAGTTATTTGTTGAGGTGATGAGAACATGTCAGGAATAGAATTGAATAATAGAAGACAGAGGAAAAAGGAAGCAACAAAAAACAAAATTATAGCGGTTGCTGTGGAACTTTTCAACAAGCAAGGCTTCGAGCAAACCACAAACCAGCAAATAGCCGAGCGAGCCGATGTCGCAATTGGCACCTTATATAATTATTTTGAGACTAAGGAGTTGATTGTCAGCGCTTATATACAAGAAGTAGGAAAAGACAGTGTACCGTTAGTCGACGTAATCATGAAAGAGGAAAAGGATACCAGTGCACGGCTATTAGCATTGCTATTGAAAATGTCACAATGGAATGATGTTAACCGGGAACTGGTAGAAATTTACGTTCGTTCTAGGATGCAATCCCCCCATAAACCAGGGCATAAGCCAGGTGAACACAGTGGTTTTGGATTCAACTTGATAAAGATTTTAAGGTTAGGTCAACAGCAAGGTGAACTTAGAGACGATCTAGCGGTGGAATACTTGGCTAAACATCTTGCCATGATGTATTACACTACACTTATTAGTTGGCTTGCTGACTTGAATAACGATACTTTGCAGAACAACCTTGAAAAAAGTATTGATCTTTTTCTAAACGGAAGTCAACGGAAGTTGAATGAATCTGGAGGTGGGATATGACTATGACAGAAATGAAACATGAAAAGTATTTTCTGGATTGGGAAGAAACATTTTCCGCAGGGGCAAGTATAGCAGGTGGTAAGGGGTGGAATTTGGGACGCCTGGCGCATTATGGGTTTGAAGTTCCTTTAGGGGGCACGGTAATTACAGAGGTTTACTACAGTTTCATCCAGGAAAATGGCTTGGAAGACAAGTTGCGAGAAGTAGCCAATTATGCAAGTCAAAACGAGCGTAATGAAGCAACTCTGATACTTAAACTTGATCAACTTAGAGAAAATATTCGCAAAGGAAAACTATCTGAGATGATCGTCCAAGAAATTTTCACCGGGCTGAAAAAATTAGATCTCGTTGGTCTTTCCCTAGCCGTACGATCCTCTGCCTCATCTGAAGATTCGCAAGGAGCTTCATTTGCCGGGATGCATGACTCTTATCTCAACGTTCATGGATTGGAACAGGTCTTGACAGCAGTTAAGAACTGCTATGCTTCGCTGTGGACTCTTCGTGCCTTACTTTATCGACAAAAGATGGGATTTAAAGATTCTGAGGTAATACCTTCGGTTGTCATCCTGGAAATGGTGAAAGCCGAAGCATCAGGAATCGGGTTTAGTTGTAATCCCCAATCCGGAAGGTTAGACCAACTTGTGATTAATGCCAATTATGGTTTGGGAGAATCAGTGGTTGGTGGGGCTGTAGAACCAGATCAATACATTCTGGATTGTTCATACTTTCTTCCCAAAATAGTTGCAAAGGTAATCGGTCTGAAGCAACTAGTAACTGTAACAAAAGAAGACGGTGGGACGGAACTTCAAAAGCCAGAACTACTAGGACTGAACTCTGAGAATCAGGTACTTACCGATAAAGATATAGCGAAACTTGGGCTGCTAGTCTTGAGGGTATCTGAGGCTCTTGGCGAAGGAGAGAAGCCACAAGATATTGAGTGGGTATTTGACGGTGATCATTTTTGGTTAGTGCAAGCCAGACCAGTCACTGTGCTACCAATTTATACGTACCCTGCTCTAAAAGGTCAAGCAGAGATTTGGTCCAATGCTAATTTCAAGGATGCTGTACCTATGGTTATAACAGCCTTTAATCGTAAGATCGTTATAGAAGGGATAAATGGTTTGTTAACTGCTATCTTAAAAGAAACAGGGTATGTTTCTCCAGATGGTTTGCAATACTCAAAGTTTTATAAAGGTAGGGTGTATTTGAACCCTTCTTTATTACAATGGGAGTTTTTTGATACTATGGGTATGCATCCAAGGGAGACTAATGCTCAGTTAGGGGGTCACCAACCAGAAATTAAACTACCTGAAGTCAAAGATAAAAAAGGGTTTAAAAACGGACTTAATAAAACAAGAATGCTTTTAGCAATTATGAAAGTTCAAAAGAATTCTAATTACATATTTTTAGAAATACGCAAATATTGTAATGATTGTGCCACTCAGGAGTTATCTGAGCTGACGGATACAGGAATAGCTAGTATTCTAATGAACAAACAAGAGCTAGTAGCACCATTTTACAAGCTAGGTATATTAAATAGCGTTGCTGGAATTATGTTAGATACGCTAGTCAAGGCTTTAAAAAAGGACTTTCCCACGAATGCTACTTCCGTTGCAATTACGTCACTTATTGGGCAAGGTAAAATAACGAGTGCAGAACAGGGTTATGATTTAATTAAACTCGCTGAAATAGCTCGTACTGATTCTAATGCTCTGCAATTCTTTCTAAAAGAACCATTCTTACCATTATCTTGGGAAACATCTATTATAGAAGGCTCCGATTTTAAACAGCAATTTCGCATGTTTATTAAGGATTATGGTCACAGAGCTGTCTATGAATTGGATTTGTCTAATCCTCGTTGGAAGGATGATCCTAGTTACTTGCTGAATTATATTAGGGATATCATGGGTACGGCAGATTTAAAGAAGATCAAAACTAAGCAAAGGTTACAGGCTGAAAAGATAAGGGAACAAATTACTTCAACTGTTCCGATTTATCGACGCTGGAAAATCAATTGGCTCATTAGTCAAGCGGTAAAAGGGGAAGAATCAAGAGAAAGGGGCAAATCGGAACTGGCTAGATTAGCTGGTCCTTTGAGAATGTTAACATCGGATATCGGACGTAGACTTGATGAGCGTGGAATCCTTGAAGATTCTGAAGATATCTTCTACTGTTCGCCACCGGACATACTTTCAATATTATTAGGTCACTGGAATGGGCAAGGGCTTAAGGCGTTAGTTACCGACAGAAAAGAAAGACATATGGAGCTGCAAAAACTTGATCCACCTGATCTAATAATGAATGACCAAGCAAGCTTTGTCGAAACTGCTTCTATCAACCTAGGCGGGGAAATAATGGGGTTGGGCGTTGCAGGTGGGAGAGCCGAGGGACAGGCGAGATTATTGTATCATCCTAACGATGGACTAGAACAGGGTGAAGTTCTTGTAGCACCTTCTACCGATCCGGGTTGGACACCACTTTTCTTAAAGGCGTCCGGCATAATCATGGAAACCGGAGGGTTCTTGTCTCATGGCGCAATCGTGGCTCGCGAATATGGTATTCCCGCAGTTGTAAATATTCCTGGTGTTATGAAGATCATTAAGAAGGGTGATCGCGTTGTCGTCGATGGTGATATGGGAAAAGTATATTTAGATAAAATTATATCGGACTGATAATTTTCTGAAGGAGATGTTGCTTGTGGTTATTGACTGTCACTATCATCTCGAAGAAGACATGTTTCCGTTAGACAAGATGATCGAAAGTATGGATCAGAATGGAATACATAAAACGGTTCTAATTGCTCGTTGTATCCCCCCAATTTATGGACCCTTTACTTCAAAGGATGAGAAACTTACAATCTTATTTCGGCAGCTACTCCTTAATTACAACCCTTTGGGGAAAAGGTTGTATAGCGGTTTAATAAATAAAGACGATTGGAAGACTTTTGATAAGGTACTAAAAGTCACAATGGCTCCAGACAATAATCCAGTGTTAGACGCTATAGATAAGTTCCCAGATCGATTTTTAGGCTGGATATTTTTTAATCCTACTCTTCCAGGTAATGGGATTGAAGAAATTGATCGATTACAGAGCTTAACTAATATTGTCGGCGTAAAAGTACATCCATATTTACACGGTTATAAGATTGAATGTCTTGAAGAATTGGCTGGTTATTGTGAGGAACGAAACTTGCTACTATTGATACACCTTTCGGCCGAGACAGAGAGTTATCGGTATTTGCCTGAGAAATTTCCAGACCTAAAAATTATCTATGCTCATGCTGGATTACCTCATTGGCGGAAACTTTGGAGGTATGTGACTGGCTATAAAAATCTATACATAGACTTATCTAGCAGCGATTTTATAAATAAGAAGATTGCTGACATTGCCATTAAGACAGTAGGGTATCAAAAATGTTTGTATGGAACTGATGGACCTTACGGGATGCCACAGGGTGGGCCGTTTAATTATTCAACGATAAAGACTATGATCGAACAGATGGCCTTGAGTACTCATCAGAAGGAAGCCATCCTGGGGGACACATTCAGTAACCTCATGATGTAAATGCCTTAACCCGCTTAGTGCCTAAACTTGAAATTAGTGTAGGAAGTGAAGGTTAAAGAGCCCAAAAGAGTAAAATAAAGGAGAACTAATGTTTACCTTGAATCTATAATACAGACAGCTGAACGACTATTGTTATCTATATCAGATTTACTTTACATTTGGCGGTTTTAAACTCGATAGTCAACACCATAGCTGTTCACAACACTAGCGCAGTCGGTTAGAAAAGGAATATGGGAGGGAAAAAACCATGACTATTAATGAAACAGAAGAACTTATTTTGAACATGGGCCCCCAGCACCCGAGTATGCACGGTTTGTTCCGCATGGTGGTCCATTTAGAGGGGGAAACAGTGACCAAAATTGAGCCTAAAATTGGATATCTTCATCGAGGGATGGAAAAACTTGCTGAAAGCCGAACCTATGCACAATTTATACCATATACGGATCGATTGGATTACCTTGCCGCTCCTCACAATAACTGGGCCTATGTTCAAACCGTAGAAAAACTTATGGGCGTTGAAATCCCAGAACGGGCGGAATACCTTCGAGTTATTTTTGGGGAACTCTCAAGGATTGCTAGTCACCAAGTTATGGTTGCCAGTACCGCTCTCGATATGGCAGGATTTTCAGCATGGATGTATATTTTCCGTGATCGTGAACGAATCTTAGATATGTATGAAATGTGCGCAGGGAGCCGATTGACCGTTAATATTATGCGCATAGGCGGGATAAGTGGAGAACCACCTGCAGAATTTTGGCCTGCTTTACAATCGTTCCTTGATGACATTCCTGAGATGCTAGAAGAATATTACGCTATCTTTTTAGGAAATGAGATTACTCAAGCCCGTTTGAAGAGCGTGGGTATCTTACCGAAGGAGCTTGCTGAAAACCTCTCCATTACGGGTCCGGTCTTACGGGCCTCTGGTGTTAATTACGACGTGCGTAAAGCCGAACCCTACAGTATCTACGACCGATTTGATTTTAAGGTTCCAGTTCGAACGGGTTGCGATTGTTATGACCGTACTTTAATTCGGATGGACGAGATTGTGGAAAGTATTAAGATCATCAAACAAGCCGTCCGTGATATTCCAGAAGGCCTAATTATGGCCAAGGTACCTAAAGTGATTAAGCCGCCCGCCGGTGAAGTTTATCACCGCGTTGAGAATCCCAAAGGAGAATTAGGATTTTATATCATCAGTGATGGCACGACCAAACCGGCAAGGGTACGTATCCGGCCCGCCACCTTCATTAACTTGCAGATGCTCCCAATCGTGGCTTTAGGATGGAAGATCCAAGATGTTATCATGATTTTCGCAACGCTTGATGCAGTATTGGGCGAGGTTGACAAGTAGTAGAGGTGGCATTGAATGGCGAGGAACAGTTTATTCTTTAGAAGAATTAAGAAAACACACGCTTTAAGTGAGCAAAAGGCATCATGAGCACATCAAAGTATGAAGGGGAGTTGAGCGTAGGGGGAGGTGTTTAAATTCAACTATTATGAGAATTAGATAAATGGGAGGATAATTCTCATAATAGTTGAATTTAACAATAAGAGGTTGTGAAATTAATATAACTAATGAATGAGGTCGTAGTATGTTTATGTATGTGTTTCCCATTGTACTTATAGTAGTGTCGAATATCGCGTATAATGTGTGCCAAAAGTCAACACCCCTGAATGCTAATCCTTTTTCAGCATTGCTGATCACGTATTCAACCGCAGCGATTTTGACTTTAATAGCAGCTCTATTTTATAAAAGTGATAAAGGATTTTTTCAATCGTTTAGCCAGTTGAATTGGACGAGCGCGGCACTTGGGGTAACCATTGTTGGTCTTGAATTGGGATATTTGCTTGCCTACAGGGCAGGCTGGAACATTAGTGTGGGGTCTTTAGTGGCCAATATTATTCTGGCACTTATGCTAATCCCCATAGGGATATTGTTTTACAAAGAGGGATTTGCGCTTAACCAGATCATAGGAGTGGCGTTTTGTATGGTAGGATTGCTTCTAATCAATAAATAGAAGCTCAGAAGAATAATACTGCCTAGATAATACTTAGGGCAAATATGGTGATATAATCATAAGGTTTATAAATAGAACATAAGGGAGGGTCGACTATGCCTTTTATTAAACTTGAAGGTGGTAAGATTGACAAAAAGCAAAAAGAGAAGCTAATTAGCGAATTTACGAGAGTAGCTAGTGAAACGCTTGGCATTCCTGAAGATGCATTTATTGTATTAATTAAGGAAAATGATTTTGATAACTGGGGAGTAGGCGGGAAAGTCCTGACCAAGGTCATGGCAGAGCGGGGGAACAAGCCATGATGATTGTCAGTTTTCTTTTGATCGGTTGGATATTAAGTTGGTTTAAGTTCAATAAAATGTTTATTCAGGCTTTCAAAGAGCTATTTAGTAAGGAAATCACGATTGCCAGTTATTATTTTATATTTTTCTGTGTTGGGACAATAGGCGACGTGATTTTATTTGTAAGAGGAAATTATAATATCTTCTTCAAATAGGATTGTTATTCAGAGAATGAAGATGTTAGAGCTTTAGAGTTGAGTCGTTGAATATAAACATAATTAAAACAAAAAAGGGACTGCAGGTTTATGGAAATTAAATTTCTATAAAGCTGCAGTCCCTTTTTAACAGCTCAGCAATGTGGCTTAACAGAAGTGACCGCTTTTGCAAAGTAGTTGACTATACCCGGTAGGGGTATTATACTTAAATAATATACAGACCACGCGTTAGAGTTTGACAATAATAGAATCAGTGGAGAGGCAGGGGTAAATAATATGAAAAAAGGACTATTTAGTGATTATGCCATAGTTGCCTGCGGCGTCATGATACCAGAACTGAATTACTTGAAAGAAACCGGGTTCTTAGACGGAACCATCATCTATACAGCCCCGGGACTACACCAAGTGCCCAATGAGTTAGAAAAACAATTGCAAGAACAGTTGGCAATCGCCAAAAAAAGTGCCAAAAAAATTATTGTGGTGTACGGTGGCAAGTATTGCTACATCAACTTGCAGGATTCATACCGAACGATTGATACTGTCATTGACGAAATGCGAGAAGACGGGTATTACATTGCCCGAACTCAAGTGGAGAATTGCTTAGACATGCTGGCCACTGTAGACACCAGAGAAAAATTAGCAGAAGGGCAAAACGTCTGGTTTTGCACACCTGGGTGGTTGAAATACCGAGATATGGTCTTTAAAGGCTGGGATAAAGCCATTGCAAATCAAAACTTTCCACAATATACTGGTGGAGGCATTATGCTTGATGGGATCGAATTTTTTGATCAGTATGCCATGGAACATGTGGAGGAAATTTTAGATTTTTCCGATTGGGCCTCGATACCCCTGGAAGCCCGTTCGACTGGATTACAGCATCTCAAGGATGTGCTCATTGAGGCCTTGGAACAGGCCACTGCGGCTGACAAGTAGGCGACGATTGGAGTTTAATGAGAGGAGGCATTCGATGCAAGGACGACGCCTACGGATCATAATCGGTGTAGTAGCAGTCATTGTAGCCGTTATCGTCTACGGCTTTTTCTCTGTGCGATATGCGTCAGGCCTCAACACAGGCCTCCAGCCGACGCTATGGCTGGCATTCCTAGCCGGGTTGCTTTCGTTTGTTTCGCCGTGTTGTCTGCCGTTATATCCCTCCTATATTTCTTATATTTCAGGGATAACGTTTTCTGGGGACAACCAGGTCTTGGCTAACCGGTTAAAGGCTTTGACCCACACGCTCTTCTTCGTGCTCGGATTTTCGATCGTCTTTATAGCACTAGGGTTATCGGCGTCCGCGCTTGGGCAGCTCTTTGTGACCCATCGTACGCTCATAAGAATGATCGGGGGCGGAATTGTCCTGCTCATGGGGTTATCCCTGAGCGGTTTGCTAACCCCTAAATGGCTGATGATGGAGAAAAAGTGGGAATACCGAAAAACGAGCGCTAGCTACGGCGGTTCTGTTTTGGTGGGTATAAGTTTCGCCGCTGGATGGACGCCGTGTATCGGCCCTATATTAGCGTCGGTTTTGGTGATGAGTGCCAACCAACCCTCAGCAGGGTTGGCTTTAATACTGGCCTATATTGCCGGATTTTCTATCCCTTTCTTTGTTCTGGCATTTACGCTCAGTTCAGTGCGGAAATTAGTTCCTTACGGGGCCTTGCTCTCCAAGATCAGCGGTTATCTCATGATAGGGTTAGGACTATTGTTGATCACGAATCTAATGACCAAAATCACGGTTGGTTTAATTCGCTTGTTTGGCGGGTTTACAGGCTTTTAGGAGTACATGAGTTGGAGGATGCACATGAAAAAAGGTATGAAATGGTCAATTCTATTGGTAGGTTTAGCGCTCGTGTTTGCAGGGGCTATATACGTGACCAATCGACCGACTGCGACAGTTGATGAGCTCAAATCAGGCGATACAACGAAGGTAGCTCCCCAAGTAGGTTACCGCGTACCATCGTTTACACTGCCAAGTCTTCTAGATAATAAACCGATTTCTCTCGCTGATTATCAAGGTAAACCACTCTTAATCAATTTTTGGGCTTCGTGGTGTCCGCCCTGTGAAGGTGAAACCCCTGATTTGGTCAAGGCCTATGCTAAATACGGTGACAAAGTCCAGTTTATTGGGGTGGATTTGGCGTCTCAAGACACCCTGTCTGATGTAACAACTTTCGTCAAGAACTACGGTATGAAGTATCCCATCTTGTTGGATACCAAAGGGGCGGTGGCTGAACAGTATCAAATAATGGGCATTCCAACGTCGTTCTTCGTCAATCGAGAAGGAATCATCGTGGATACCATTTCCGGTCCGTTGACTCCACAAGTTCTAGAAAAGGACTTACAGAAAATTTCTCAATAGTTATAGAATAATCCCCGATGATCGCATCAAAAGAGAGTTGCCTTTTTACAGAAAGGTCAACTCTCTTTTTTATTATGTCCAGAGCCTCCAGAAATTTCACCATACTATTAACCTTAGATTATGTTAATATATCATTAAATGGTAATATAATAATTGGAGGGAACTTCGTCGCAAAGAAACATAGTTTCCTAATAACATCAATTGATGCAAGAAGATATGAAGCTTATAGTTAGTAGAGGGAGGTCAAGTAATGATAACCGCTGGGATTGATGTGGGTTCAACTGCAACGAAGGCCGTCATTTTCGACGGAACGATCAGAAGTATGGCAATTGTCCCAACGGGCTGGAATCCCAAAGAAGCTGGGAGAAGTGTCTTTAATGAAGCGCTAACTAGGGCTGGTTTACTGGAGCAGGACATAGAACGGATCATTGGCACCGGCTATGGCCGGGTATCCCTTAGTTTTATCGATAAAAAGGTGACGGAGATAACCTGTCATGCTAAGGGTGCAAAATTCCTATTTCCGAAAACCAGAACCGTCATAGACATTGGTGGTCAGGATAGCAAAGTGATTGCGATCGCTGAAGATGGTGCAGTCGCCGATTTTATAATGAATGATAAATGTGCTGCTGGTACAGGACGTTTTTTACAAGTCATGACGGGAGTCTTGGACATTACCTTAGATGAATTAGGGCGTTTGGCGTCAGGAACCAAACCCGCAAGTATTAACAGTATGTGCACCGTGTTTGCTGAGTCTGAGATCATTGGCCTCCTGGCTCAAGAAGTGACGAAAGAAGCGATTGCCTCAGGAATTGTTCAAACCATCGCTCAGAAAATGATGAGCTTAACCTCTAGAGTGCCATGTCTTGAAGAGATAACTTTTTCTGGTGGAGTGGCTAACAATCCTGAGATTTGCGCGATCTTATCCTCAGCTTTTGGTGCTAAATTTAATATTCCCAATCGACCTCAGCTTGTCGGTGCGCTGGGTGCTGCAATTGTAGGCTTTGAAACAATAAAATAGAGGAGGAGTTTTAAGGATGGAATCTAACATCGAGCCCACCATATTAAGCGAATTTGTAGATTTACGCGCCAAAAGTATTCTTTCAATCCTAGCTGCGAAAGAAGACGGTCGGAAAGTTGTAGGTATGTACTGCCTTTATTCGCCTACAGAAATCGTCATGGCGGCAGGCGCTATCCCCATTCCACTGTGTGGGACAAAGCAGGATCCGATTGCAGTCGCTGAAAAGGTCCTGCCCAGAAACCTTTGTCCGCTCATTAAATCAAGTTATGGGTTTGCTGCCTCCGGTACGTGCCCGTTCTTTAACTTTACAGATCTGCTGATTGCGGAAACGACCTGTGATGGTAAGAAGAAAATGTACGAACTGCTCTCCGAGCTAAAACCCCTTCACCTGCTCCAGCTTCCGCAAACGCAGGACGATCAAGAGGCTTTACAGTATTGGTATGGAGAAGTGGTCAAGATGAAAGAACGTCTTGAAGTCCAATTCAGTGTCACCATAACAGATCAAGATTTGAATGAGGCCATCCAAAGAATGAATGAAGAACGGCGTTCACTGAAAGACTTACAGGATATTGCCAAACTTAAGCCCTCACCGATTAGCGGCATAGATCTACTTATGGCGCTTTATAATCGAGGTTTCAGTATTGACAAAAAAGAAGTCGTGCGTATGGTGGATCGCTTAACGATAGAATTGAAGGAATTGCACAGGCAAGGAGTGACTCCATTTACGACAAAGACGTCGAGAATACTCTTAACGGGGGTTCCTGTTGGGATCGGCTCCCATAAGGTTGTCCAAATTATTGAAGAGAGTGGGGGAAATGTAGTTTGTTTCGAAAGTTGCGGAGGCTATAAAGCAGTTTATGACCAAGTTGATGAAGAGAAAGAACCTCTGTTAGCGATTGCCGAAAAATATCTCAGAACGCCTTGTTCCTGTATGTCACCGAATGTCGGTCGCTTCGAGCTTGTCGAGAGGTTGGCGCGCGAATTCAATGTGGATGGTATCGTGGATCTGACCTGGCAAGGATGCCATACGTATAACATAGAGTCCTTTAGTTTGAAGAAATACCTCCAGACGAAGAAAAGTATTCCGTTTTTACAAATTGAAACCGATTATTCAGAGTCTGATGTGGAACAATTAAAGGTCCGGATTGAAGCGTTTCTAGAAATGATCAGCTAGGGGTCAACACGAAATAATGCAAGGTTTGAGGGGAGACGTTGAAATGGTCCAAACTAAAGAACAGCTCTTTAGAGCTTTATCAGATGCCGTCGTGGAAATGGAAGAAGAAAAAACTGTTACCATCTCGAACGCGATTATAGAAGCAGGTATAGATGCTTATGAAGCCATAGAGAAAGGGCTTGCTGATGGTATGAATAGGGCAGGGCAACTTTATGAGGAAGAGGAGTATTTCATACCGGAACTATTAATTTGTTCAGATGCCATGTATGCAGGCCTGGATATTCTAAAACTCCATCTAAAAAGTAATGAGGCCGGCATTAAAAATATTGTTGTGATCGGAGTCGTCGAAGGGGATACCCATGACATTGGGAAAAATCTAGTGAAGATTATGATTGAAACGGCAGGTTTCGAGGTGATCGATTTAGGCAGAGATATTCCCCCGCAAGATTTTGTAGAGAAAGCAAAGGAAGTTAATGCGAAAATTATTGCCCTCTCAACGTTAATGACCACCTCTATGGAAGGCATGAGAGAAGTGGTCGCCCTTTTGAAGAAAGAGAAACTTCAAGATCGAATCAAAGTTATTGTAGGCGGTGGGCCAATTTCGCAGGGCTTCGCGAACAGGATTGGCGCTGATGGCTATGCCGCTAATGCCTCAGACGCAGCCAAGTTAGCCCTTAAATTAATCGCAGGAGGTGTCGTTTAATGTTGCTAGATAAGATGACGCCCTTAGAACGGATGGCGGCTTATAACAAAGGCGAAGCCATTGATCGGCTGCCCTGTAATCCCAATATAGCCAACGGAGCGTCCAGGGTGATCGGCTGTAAAATATCCGAGTTCAAAGGGAACGGAAAGCTAATCGCTAAAGCCCAAATTGAAGCCTATCGTAAGTTTGGCTATGATGGCGTCAGGATTTTCACGGACCTTTACGTTCAAGCAGAGGCCATGGGCGCTACAGTCCATTATCCCTTGGACGATACCGCTAATCTTGAAACGCCACCGATCAAGGATGTGTCTGAGATAGATCAACTGCAGCCCGCTGATCCCAATAAGGATGGCCACCTACCTGCTCATTTAGAAGCCGCAAAAATATTAATTGATGAACTCGGTCAGGAAGTTTCTTGCGCGGGCGGTATTGTGGGACCCTTTACGAACGCTTTTTTCTTAATTGGCATTGAGAAAATGACGAAGCTCATCATAAAAAACCCCGAAGCAGTCCATAAACTGTGTGAAGTATCGTTAGAAACATGTATCAGGTATGCCGATGCTTTTATTAAGTTGGGCTTAGCGCCAACTATATCAGAACCCATGTCGTCCACGACGATGATTAGTCCCAAACAGTTCAGAGAATTTTCATTTCCATATTTAAAGAGACTCATTGATTTTATTCACCAGAGGGGTAAGGCAGTGACGCTACATGTCTGTGGGAAAACAGAAAATATCTGGGTTGATATGGTAGCATCTGGGGCGAATTGCCTTAGTATTGACAATGTTGCAAGTTTATCCCGGTGCAAAAACAAGGTTGGCGATCAAGTGCGGATCATGGGCAACGTTGATCCCTCTAGTGTCATGTACGATGGCACGGTTCAAGAGGTCAGGCAGGCAACCCTCGAGTGCGTAAAGCAGGCCTATGATAATCCAAAGGGGTATATCATATGTTCTGGATGTAGTCTACCCATCGATACGCCCTTTGCTAATATCCAAGCGATGATGGATACTGCCCGAGAAATTGGCTATCCTGTAAATATCGAGGCTCTAGAACACATGAAATCCAGTACTCTTTGAGGCAATGGCTATTCTAACGTCGATCGGTTTGTTGGTGCGATGACTTCATAAAGTTTTGGTCGTTTAAATTGCCCTTATGCCTCAGCGAGGAGACTTAATGAACTTGACGATTTCTTTGACGGCTATTTTCTGCTGCTCTTCTCTAAAAATACTCGCTTGCCCATCACCCTTTTGCTCACCGTAGTTACCAAATTGAGCATGATTTCCTCCAATGATTTCAAGTTTGTTGGTAGCGGTCTCCAGTTTCGTTTTATCAAGCGCAATATCTTCACTTCCGTAAATCGCGAGTGTTGGAACGCTAGAAGCATTGACAGGGTAAGCCCCTAATAGAATGAGTCCTTTTACTTTAGCGCTATTTTTCCCCATATAACTGCTTGCCATCGCGCCGCCTAAGGAGTGTCCTGCTAAATACCAGTTTTTGATCTCTGGCATGTTACTATAAACTTTGTCCGCGGCGTTGATATCAAAGACAGCTAGATTAAGGGGCATTTTTAGTAAGACACACGTAATACCCTCATTAGAAAGTTGCGTCAGCAGCGGTGCATAAGCGCTATATTGGACTTTACCTCCAGGGTAGAATATAACAGCGGTATCCTTCAAGTCTTCCGTAGGAGCACGAAACGCCATCATAGCTTCATCATTTTGTACTAACTTAGTGCCAGTCGAAAAGGCCTTAAGCGCATTATAGTCTGATCTTGAATAATCAGAAGCGTAAATATAAAATCCAACCAATACAAGAGCCATGAGGGTCACTAAGCTAATAAGGGTGATCTTTAGAGCGGTCTTATTAATTTTCATGAACTTCACCTCGCTTTTAGTAACGTTGTAAAACTGAGATAAGATCCAGGATTAAGTCCTATCAACATAATCAAAGGCCGTGAAATATGCCAAGCGGGCTGAAATAAATCACATAGTTTTCCCGTCGAACATAGAGACCGAATTTTTCTGCGTAGTGGTTGAGTGCATTATGTAAGAAGTCTTCCGTCACGCCAAGAAACTCAGTCAGGTCATAACAGCTGCGTACCCCAGCCTCATAGGCCTCAATCAGTTTTTCAATCGATACTAATTTTTCATACGCCCAATTTCTGGCCCTTTTTTCTTGTTTGACGTTGGACACTTTTTTCTGATCCAAAATATTTCCGTACGTTGTACGATAATGCCCGTATTCTTCAGCGAGAATACAGGCTTTTTCTGATTCATTGGCCATTGCCTTGCTGTTAATGGCGATCACGTTATCGACATATAACCCCTTGAGGGCGCGACTACTGAAACTATGTTCAAGGACCTCAACGCCTTCTTTTTCAAGTTCTGACACTAAACCGTCATACGTCATGTGGCAACTCCTCACGCTTAGGCTGCTACTGCTTTCTTCTAGAAGCCAGGAAGCTAACAAAATCATCAATAGCTTTCGTTTCTTCTTCCGTAAAGTCCATATTTTCAATATGCGCCGCGATGGTCGTAGGCGTGTGATTCCGCTCGATAGGCGCTACTGCTTCAGAGCTTGAGCCTGGAAGACCGTCCTCTATCAAACAACTCACAGCAATACCTAAAGCTTGAGCAAGTTCCAGGAGAGTTTTCAAGCTTGGGTTATACCGGTCAGCTTCCACGTCAGCCAGGTATGACCTCGAAATACCAGCATTTTCAGCAAGCTTAGTTTGGGTCATGCCTTTTTGTTTTCTTGATTGTCTAATTCGTGCACCGATAGTCATGCTCGTTTGTCTCCTCTTTGATGAATGAATATGTCTGACCGACAATATTATTATAGTTTATGATCGTCGTAATAACAAGTGTTCGCTTTAAATCTTATTATAATTGGCGTAATAACACGCGAATCGCCAAAATAATGAGAATAAGCACCCTCAACTCGCAAAATTAATCAAATATTACCCTTAAATTACGAACGTACGTACTGCAAAATTACAATAAATTAACCAGCGAAAGGGGAGAGATGTATATTTTTTTTGATTAAAGTGTCGGAAATACAGAGGAAGGATAAAAAAACCCTCCGCGCCAACGGAGGGACTTGAGAAGATTAGCTAATGACAGTGTACCATACATGATCTGTGAATATAAGGAGGGATTGTCATGAAGATATCCAGGCTTGAGATCAATAATTTCGTGGGAATATCAGAATTCAAGTTTGATCTTGGCAAAATAAATATCCTCACGGGCCGGATGGGCTCCGGTAAAACCAGTATCATTGAAGCCATCGAAAAAGGCTTCAGCAACAAAAGCCAACGCGTAGAGGTCATTCGTCACGGAGAAGACGATGCGACCATCTTTATCAAAACCGATGATGGGTTGGAGATCGATCGTAAACTCCGGGCCAACAAAGCGGATTATTTGAAAATCCGAAAGGCCGGCCAAGCCGTCCCAAGCACAGAGAAATTCTTGAAGCAATTTCTCAAGGGCGAGTTGTTTAAACCCTTAGAATTCTGTACTAAAACGCCTGTCGAGCAAGCCAAGATCATTCTGAACATGCTGGAGATTCCTTGGACGATGGAAGACATCTCGAATTGGTTCGGCGAGATCCCGACCGATGTCAATTACGAGGAACATATTCTGCAAGTCATAGGCCAGATCGTGAAGAATTACTTTAGCCAACGCGAAGCAGTGAACCGTGAAATCGCGGTCGTCAAAGCTCAAGTGGCGAGCTACAAAAATGAACTTCCCACGAACTATGACGGCGAAGCGTGGAGACTGAAAAAAGTGGCCGAGTATTATAGCGCGGTCTCTGATGCTGAGCACCTCAATAAGCAAAGAGATCAAGCCACGACCCTGATCGAAGGCCAAGCGGTACGCATTGAGACTGCTGGAGCAGTCAGATGATGCCTATAACCTCGAGCTTGAACGCACCTACCTGGGTAGGGGATCATGATGCGTTTGTTGCGGCGCTCATTCAGTCTGGATTTGTGGACAAAACAGAATCAGGCATATTCATCCATGACTGGTTTGAGTATGCTGGCAGGTTGATCACCCAGAAAGATATGAAGCGAGAAAAAACCAACGAACGGGTGAAACGCTTTAGAGATAAATCAGCAAAAACCTGTAACGCTGATGTAACGCTCTGTAACGCTCCTACCGTACCTAACCTAACCGTACCTGACCTAACCGTACCTAACCCTACCGTACCTAAGTTTAATATCATCAACATCATCTCGCGCGAGGCTGAACTTGTCGGACAGCCCGATTCTGATCCGTCAAAGCCTCTTGGTACCCAGGCCGTTCACCGGGCCGCAAAGAATTGGGGGCGGAGCATACCGAAGGGTGATGTCGACTCCATGGTTGCCTGGTGTGTTGAATTCTCCACAAAGGGCAGTAAGGACCCTGACGCGGTCGTCATCGAAGGGTTGAAATGTTGTCTTGATGCAGATGTCCGAAATGTGAAGTACCTTCGGGCTGTTCTCACTGACTGGAGAGACTCTGGCATTTTATCAGTCGAGCAAGTCAAAGCGCGCGAATTAAAACATATCAGCCAAAAAAATCTTAAGAGGAATAAAGATCCAGTGGGAAAATTGTCGTTGGCAGCTTCCAACAAGTACGACGCCTTCTATCTCTAGGAAAGCATTGGAGAAGGACAATGAACAAGATCGCCGATGTTCATGTCTGTAAGGTGAGACTTTTTTTATGGGCATATTTTCTTCTTGATATTCTCATAGAATATGGCTATAATAAGAACACAGGTTCTGTAAATAACCAAATACATGTACTGAGAGGCGAATGGAATGAACGAATTATGTGTTGATTGTCAGCGAAAAGCCGATTGCATAGAACCATGTGAACCATGGTTAATCCAGCAAAACAAATGCCCCGTGTGCCAAAACAAACTCATCCGTGTTGGGGGCTGCACGGAATGTATAACAGGTGATTGGGCTAAGTGTGGTTAGTATGAGAGTATTTATGAAACCCATCGAAATGATTGCCTGGTTTACGAAGGAAGGGGTTCCAAAACCGATACGGTATAAGGTGGACGATGTGGTCATTAAGGTTCAGCAAGTGATTTCGAAGTCAGAAGAGAAGCTGGCCGGAAATCGGATGATTATTTTTCGGTGCCAGAGTGAGATTAACGGGGAGTTAAGACCCTATGAACTAAAGTATGAGGTGGGGACGTGTAAGTGGTATTTGTTTAAAATGTAGGGGAGTATTAAAGAAACATATTTAAACCGACAATAACCAGACATTAAAACAAATGGTTTGATTATTACTTTCTGCCCAAATCTTTCCGCCGTGAAGCTCAACAATGCTCTTGGCAACGGCAAGTCCTAAGCCCGCTCCTCCAGTTTCATTTGACCTGGATTTTTCGAGCCGATAAAAGCGATCGAATATATGCGATAGACTCTCTGGATCGATGACCTGCCCTTGATTTTGGATCGTCATTTTCACACCGTGATGCTCTAAGCTAAGCAAGACCGTTACTTGACCGGGTTTTAGGCTATACTTAAGTGCATTCCCTAATAGGTTCTCTATTACCCTTACAAATTTATCCGGGTCAATCTGAACATAATATTTTTCAGTAGGGATTGAGAATTGTAAGTTGAGATTCTTCTTTTCAAAAAGTGGACCGTAATCCATGATCACTTGATTAACGATATCGTTCAGACATAATCTTTGATACTCTAACTTAGTTTCCTGCCCTGCAAGCCTCGTATACTCAAAGAGGTCTTCAATCAAATTTTCGAGCATTTCAGTCTTGTTAAAAGCAACTTCAATGAAGGTTTCAAGCTGTTCAGGGGTTTGGTATTCCTTATCTTTTAGCAATTGAAGGTACCCTTTAATGGAAGTCAAGGGAGTTCTCAAGTCATGAGAAACCCCACCGATTAGCTCATATTTCACTTTCTCTAAATCTCTCTCTTGATCAAATTTGATCTTTAGTTCTTTGGACATAGAGTTGATATTTAAACATAGTGCTGCAATCTCATCATTACCTTTAATATCGATTGTGGAACCAAAACCTTTGTTTGCGATTTCTTGTATGCGTTTTGAGACATACCTAAGGTATTTTATTTTTTTCTTAATAAGAAGAAGAAATGTAAAAACAAAGATTCCAATGATGACAACCAAGAAAACTGCAGTATAAGTGTTAACGAAGGCAGGGCGTAAAAAAAGCTCTGGATTTGAGATATAATACATATTTAGAATGGGTGAAATAATCAATATAGCCCCAAATGAGGCTAAAAAGCTTATAGTTATGGCAACAAGCAGTTGAAGGCTGATTTTCTTCCCCACATTATTCTTGATCATAATTTATACCCCACACCCCAGACATTTTTAATGTATTGAGGTTTACGAGGATTGATTTCAATCTTCTCACGTATGTTCCGGATATGAACCATTACCGTATTTCCCGATTCAAGCATCGATTCTTGCCATACACTTTCGTAGATTCGTTCACTGCTAAAGACCATCCCTTGATTACGTGCCAGTAGCTCTAAGATTAAAAACTCTTTGGGGGTGAGTTTGACTTCTTTGTTATTAATTAGTACTTGATGAGTTGTTGTATTGATGGTGAGATTTCCAATCTCAAGCTGAGCTTCATTCGTAGAGGGCATTGACTCATTGAGATGACTAAAGCGTAGATAACGCCTCAGTTGGGACTTAACTCTTGCGACTAATTCGAGTGGATTAAAGGGCTTGGTTATGTAGTCATCGGCGCCCACACTCAGTCCGTGAATTTTATCGATATCCTCAACTTTCGCTGAGAGCATAATAATGGGGACTTCCCTCTCTTCACGGATTTTCAGGCATGCTTGTATTCCATCGAGCTTCGGCATCATAATATCGAGGATAACAAGATGAATCTCAGTCTTTGCGAGTATATCCAGAGCTTCCAAGCCATCTCCTGCTTTGATGACTTGGAAGCCTTCGTTTTTCAAGTAGATCTCGATCAGATTTAGAATTGCTGCATCATCATCAATAATCAGAATAGTTCTTTGATCCATAATAACCTCCTTGTAAGATAGAGCTAGGGTTGATGGTTCAAACCCAACTCGAACGTTCTTTGATAACTCACACCATATTGTTCAGATTAATTAGTTGACACGTTAGACCTCTATCGCTAAACATCGTGTTATGATCATTGTTG